>JBEBBR010000061.1:0-3339 GCA_041158285.1 Actinomycetota bacterium | reverse complement strand
TGGATTGTTGGTCCTGGCATTGGTACCAGCGATTCAAATGTTGCGACGATTCACACTTTGCTGAACCTCTCATCACCACTTGTGATTGATGCAGATGCCATCACACTGATCTCACAGAATTCAGAACTTCAACATGAACTTCGAAACCGTCACCATCGCGAACTCATCACAGTCTTGACCCCGCATTGGGGTGAAGCTCGCACACTCGCGTTAGGTCTCGGGATTCAGTTAAGTGATGTGGCAGTCATTGCTGCTCAACAATTAAGTGACGCCACTTCAGCCGTCGTGTATCTCAAGGGAAGTGTGGGGACAGTTGCGACTCCACAGGGTGTGGTGGTCGTGACGGATCGAATGAGCCCACATCTGTCAACTGCCGGAAGTGGGGATGTATTGGCTGGTCTGATGGCAAGTGTGATAGCTCATCACAAACCAGCCTCGAATGTCGATGCCGCGCACTGTGTGGCAGCTGCAATTCAGGTGCATTCCGCTGCCGCCGAAATCATCGCCGAAGATGATGAACCTGTGGTCGCCGAGGAAATTGAGCAGCAAATCCCTGTGGCAATCGCAGAATTTCGGGAATCAGTTTCGTCTGAATACCAATAGAGGGCAAGATTGGCCTATGACTGAGGTTCGAACTTCCCGTGCTCAGGCGCAGATCGATCTGCGCGCTATTGAGCACAACATCAGTCACCTCAAGGAATTGACCCAAGTCCCAGTGATGGCTGTGGTCAAGGCAGATGCCTATGGGCATGGGGCGGTCGCGGTTGCCCATGCTGCCAAATCTGCGGGTGCCGATTGGCTCGGTGTGGCCTTTGTTGATGAGGCGATTGAACTTCGAAACCACGGTGTGCCTGGGCCGATTCTGGCGTGGCTGCTCGGCGATGATGATTTCTCAGAAGCCCTCGAACTGAACATTGATCTCTCGGTGGTGTCAGGCGCACAGCTAGAGAAAGTTGCTGGAGTCGCTCGCGAAATCGGAATGCGTTCCCGAGTTCATCTCGAAGTGGATACCGGACTTTCGCGCGCGGGCGCATCCGAGAGTGAATGGAATTCATTATTCAAACGTGCAGTCGAGTTGCATGATGATGTTGAGATTATTTCTGTCTGGTCACACCTCGCATGTGCAGATGAACCACAACATCCAGCAAACCTCGCGCAGCAAAACAAATACGAGGAAGCGTTGGCAGTTGCGAAATCTGTGGGTTTGAATTTCCAATTGCGTCACATTGCAAATTCAGCTGGCGCATTGGTGCATCCAAATCTTCGTTATGACTTAGTGCGCTGTGGTATCGCAACCTATGGTGTAACACCAGGTGATGATGTTGGTGCCGCTGCAGATCTCAAACTCGAACCAGCGATGACACTGACTGCAGAGATCGCACATGTGCGCCGACTCAAAGTTGGTGATGGAGTTTCGTACTCACATCGTTGGACTGCTTCAAATCCCACAACTGTCGGCTTGATTCCATTGGGTTATGCAGATGGAATTCCGCGGTCTGCAACCAACAAAGGTTGGGTCACTCTCAACGGGACTCAGTTCCCGATTGTTGGAACTGTGTGTATGGATCAGTTTGTTGTTGACTTTGGTGATGTCGAAGTGAATGTCGGAGACACAGTCACTTTGTTTGGTCGAGATGCAACATCAGCACACGATTGGGCAAAAGTCGCAGGCTCGATCGGATATGAACTTGTCACGCGCCTTGGACAACGTGTTGAACGTGTTTATGCGGATGGTGTGCGATGAGTGTTCTTGCACGTTCCGGTAAAGCTTTATTCCTTGGCACATTGACCGCAGCTTTTGGTGTCGGTGCAGTTGCTGGAGTGGTCGCAGAACGCGCACTGATTGGTCGCGCAGTTCGCCGCGATCCCGCTCACTCCGAACCATTCGGATCATTGCACTCCGATCGAGTCGAAGTTATTGCGAGTGACAATGTTGTGATTCACGCCGAAGTCGAATCAGCAATCGATGCACCTGATGATTTAACAATCATCTTCGCTCATGGTTATGCGTTGAGTATGGATGAGTTCCACTATCAGCGTCGTGACCTTCGTCATCTCGCACGCATGGCTTTCTATGATCAACGTGGACATGGGCGATCCGAAAAGGGAACGCGCGAATCCCACAACGTTCAGCAACTTGCAGTCGATCTTGAACAAGTCATTGACACAGTTGCTCCAACCGGTCCGATTATCTTGGTCGGACATTCCATGGGTGGCATGACAGTTCAGGCACTCGCCGCAAAACGTCCAGATCTATTTGAGACCCGAATCAAAGGTGTCGTTTTAACATGCACTAGCTCAGGTGGAGTGACTGAAGTTCCGCTTGGATTGCCTTCAGTCATTGGCAAGTTCATTCAAGGAGTTGCACCGCAAGTAACGACTGCACTTGCTGGTCAGCAAGATCTCGTAACCAAATCTCTCGAAGCTGGCAGTGATCTCACCTTGTTGCTCACTCGCAGATATTCATTCGGAACTGGTTCAACACCTGATCTCACCGCATTTGTTGCGCGCATGCATGGAACTACACCAATTGAAGTAATTGGAGATTTCCTTTCTTCTTTTTCACAGTACAACAGCGAAGAAGCGTTACCAACGCTTTCACACGTTGATACGGTCGTTGTCGGTGGAACCGATGATTTGCTCACGCCATTCAGCCACAGCGAAAAAATCGCTTCGCTAATTCCGAATTCCGAATTGATCGAAATTCCAGATACGGGTCACATGCTTCCCTTGGAACGTTATATCGAACTCAACGAAATCATCACGGCAGTTGCGCAGCGAGTGCGGATGCGTAACGCATGACCAAACACGTGGTGAAAACCGCTGAAGATATGCGCAAGGTTGCTTCTGATTTTGCGCGTTCACTAGCGGCTGGAGATGTAGTTATTTTGTCGGGACCTCTCGGCGCTGGCAAAACAACGTTTACTCAAGGCTTAGCCGAAGGCCTGAATGTGCGCGGGCCGATTACCAGTCCAACTTTTGTTATTTCACGAGTGCATCCTTCACTTGGTTCTGGGCCAGCGCTGATTCATGTGGATGCATACCGTGTTAATTCCTTAAGTGAAATTGATGATTTAGATCTTGATTCTGATCTGGATTCGGCCGTGCTGGTTGCCGAATGGGGCGAAGGCAAGATCGATGCTCTCGTGCAGCCCACCTACCAAATCGAAATTTGTCGTAGTGATGAAGACGAAGTTCGCGAGATTTTGATTACGCAATTCAATGAGGGGGCGAAGTGAAAATTCTCGCTCTTGATACCAGTACCGCTCGCGTGTCTGTAGCTCTCATTGATGGAGAAAACATCATCAAGGAGATGTCAGGAGGAGAGTTAGACGGCGC
>JBEBBR010000060.1:0-12783 GCA_041158285.1 Actinomycetota bacterium | reverse complement strand
ATTTGCTGTTTCATCGAACCAGCACCTGGCAACATCCCTAAAACTTTGCCAAGTGGTCCCATGTTCTTGATAGCAGTCATCTGCTCAAGAAAATCTTCTAACGTGAAACTTTCACCAGATGCAACCTTGGCAGCGAACTTTTCCTTTTGACCTTCATCGAGAACTTTTTCAGCTTGCTCGATCAAAGTCATAATGTCGCCGAGATCCAAAATTCTCGATGCCATTCGGTCTGGGTAGAACAATTCAAAATCAGTCAGTTTTTCGCCAGTGCTGGCGAACATAATTGGCGCACCGGTTACTTCGCGAATTGAAAGTGCCGCACCACCGCGTGCATCGCCATCAAGTTTGGTGAGGACCACGCCATCAAAACCAACACCATTTTGGAAAGCCTGAGCTGTCGTTACAGCATCTTGACCGATCATTGCGTCGACGACAAACAGAATTTCGTCTGGTTCGACTACGTCACGAATTTTGCGAGCTTGTGTCATCAATTCTTCATCGATAGCCAAACGACCTGCGGTATCAATGATGACCATGTTGTGAAGTTTTTGTTCGGCAAACTTCAATGCTTCTTTTGCAACCTTGACTGGATTTCCAACACCATTGCCTGGTTCTGGCGCGAAGACTGGTACACCTGCATTGCGACCAACCACTTGGAGTTGATCAACAGCGTTTGGTCGCTGCAGGTCAGCTGCAACCAACAACGGAGTGTTCTTTTGGTCCGCAAAATGTTTTGCCAGTTTTCCAGCGAGAGTAGTTTTACCAGCACCTTGAAGGCCGACCAACATGATGACTGTCGGTGGCTTCTTCGCAAAGCGAACTCGACGAGCTTCTCCACCCAAAATAGTGATGAGCTCTTCGTGGACGATTTTGACGATCTGCTGACCTGGATTGAGAGCAGCAGCGACTTCAGCTCCAACCGCTCGTTCACGAATTCGGTCGCAGAAATCTTTGACCACTGACAAGGCCACGTCCGCATCGAGTAGGGCGATTCGAATCTCGCGAACTACTGCATCAACGTCTGATTCAGACAGCTTTCCACGACCGCGCAATGACTTAAAAGTCGTCGCTAAACGATCCGATAACTGACCAAACATGTGTGCCTCCGAAAGTGTTCGGGGCAAAGGTTAGGGCACTACTCCGACAGGTCGAACCGCCTCAGTCACGGTGTCGACTACCCGGTTCAAGACCGCCTCACTCAAGGGATTGCCCTGCGAGTCGTACAGGTACAAAACATCCACAACTTCGCTGCCCAAGGTCATCACTCGAGCGGTAGTGACCGTCGCTTTGGCGGCTACAAGGGCCTTTCCCACGCGGTAAAGCAGGGCTGGGGCATCGTGAGCTCTGACCTCGATGACTGATGTTCTGGAAGAAGCCTGCGGTAACGCTCTGACAACTGGATCTGGCGGCGTGAAGCCTCGGCGTGGTGGTTTTCCTACCATCAAGAATGTAACTCTGTTGTCAATCTCCTGAGGCGATTTCAGCGCTCGCAAGATTTCAGTGCGGATGAATGATGAGTCGGGAATTTCGCCAAACGTGGTCACCGCATGCCACTCTTGTAGCGCTATTTCACCCTGCGTTTCTAGATATGCCGCTCTCACATCAAGACGTAGTAGCGCCAACGCAGCGGCTACTGTGCTCAACAATCCAAGCCTGTCTGGGGTACTAACAAATATTGTGACCGAATTGTCAGAAGGTGAAACGATGACGTCAGTTTTCCCTTCCTCTGGTGCGATAGGAAACCTTTCATTTAGACGTGGCATTTGAGGTGACGTCTCACCAGCAAGTGCTGCGTGAGTTCTTCGCACCAAGTCTTCGAGCAGTCTCTGCTTCCATTCACTCCACATGGAGTCAGATGTTGCTTTGGAATCTGCAATCGAGAGATAGTGAAGCAAGTCGAGAACTTCATGACTGCCGACACAGTCAACAACTGTTCGAATTGTTGCTGGATCTTCGAGATCTCGGCGAGTTGCTGACTCTGGAAGTAATAAATGATGTTTGACCATCACACAGAGAATGTCAGTATCCGCTTCATCAAACCCAAGCTGAGGAGCAATGGTTCGCATAAGGGCTTCACCCTTGCCGCAGTGATCAGAGCCGCGCGCCTTTCCAATGTCATGGAATAGCGCGCCTACAAGCAAAAGATCAGGACGATCAACTTTACGAGTCAAACTTGCAGCCTGAACCGCACATTCAAGTGAATGGCGATCCACTGTAAATATATGAAGTGCATTACGTTGAGGAGCCGCTCGGATTGCTTCCCACTCAGGCAAGAGTTTGGTGATCACACCTTGCTGGTCGAGAGCTTCCCACACAGGAATTGCAGATGTGCCCGCACCTAAGAATGAGACAAGTGCATCTTTCGCATCACGACTCCATGGGGTGGGGATTTCGGTGAATTCCTGAGCAAATCGTGAAACAGTATGTGGTGAGAGACGCAGTCCTGCTTGAGCCGCGGCAGCTGCTGCCCTCAGCACCACAACTGGGTCCTTAGTTATATCCACTTCTCGCGCCAACACAACTTCATCATTGTGAACGACCACACCGTCGGCCAACGGCACTCGGTCAACTTTCGATGAAGTGATTTTTCGGAAAATGCTTTTCTTTGCAGTTATTTGATTGAACCTGTGCCAAGCTAAATCTGAAGCAACGGAAATAGTTCTTCCTGCACTAAAAACAGCCCGGAGTAATTCATCGTCATTTTCGAAATTCATTATTGATGCAACTGAAGACTGTTCCTGCATTGAAAGTCGATCCACTCGCCGGTTCGTAACCTGGTGCAGGTTATCTCTGACATCCAAAAGAAATTCAGATGCAGTCTCTAATCCCAGGTGATCGATATCTGTAATCCAACTTGCAGCGATGGCTCGAATTACCGTGAACTCACGCAATCCGCCATATGACTCTTTGAGATCAGGTTCGAGCAGGTGGGAAAGATCGCCAGCCCGTTGGCGACGAGTCTGAACTGATTCCCAGAGTTCAGGCAATCGATTTTTTGCAGAAACTCTCCAGTCCGCGAGGGCACTGCTACGAAGCTGTTGCGTTAATTCATCATTGCCCGCAATGGTGCGAGCATCGAGAAGTCCGAGTAGAACTTTGATATCAGTCGATGCCATGAGACGAGCTTGAGAAACACTGCGCACACTGTGGTCGAGCGGAATACCGCTATCCCAGATTGGATACCAAAGTGAGTCTGCCAGTTTCGTGATGGTTTGTACTGATACATCATTTGGGTGAAGAAGAAGTAGATCAAGATCACTCGAAGCACAAAGATCGCCGCGGCCATATCCTCCGACGGCGATCAATGCGACTTCGACAGATTCAAGATCAGCAGCTTTAGCTAATGCCTGGACCCAGCGGTCTGTGAGTTCGACTAATTCACTGCGACCAAGACGAGATGCAGCAACCCGATTCGAAATCAACTGATCTCGATCGCGTTTGAAAACTTGGTTGATCTCAGAAATTGTTGACATACCCAACCTCACATAGCTGTCGAGGCACAACAACAATGTTATGCCTCGACAACCTCTATGGACATCTCGAGGAATGTGTGTTCCTCAAGAATTACTGTTTAAAGAGCTGAACTACCACGTTCACCAGTACGAACTCGGATGACTTGTTCGACTGGCATTACCCAGACTTTTCCGTCACCAATCCGGCCAGTTTGTGCAACACCGATGATGGCGTCGACAACAGTTTCAGCATCAGCATCGTCAATCAATACTTCAATTCGTACTTTTGGAACGAGATCCACTGTGTATTCCGCACCTCGATATACCTCAGTGTGCCCACGTTGACGGCCATAGCCACTGGCTTCGGACACAGTCATGCCATGGATCCCTTGGCTTTCCAGTGCAGCCTTAACATCTTCGAGCTTAAAAGGTTTGATGATTGCAGTAATGAGTTTCATTTCATCCCTCCGAACGATTTCCAGCAAGGAGCCCACCAAAGGCTCCGCCACCTGAACGACTATCGAGTTCATACGAAGATTCGGCATGTGAAGTGATGTCGACTCCTTCGATTTCTTCATCACGTGAGATTCTGAAACCGATTGTTTTCTCTAGCAACATTCCGATGATGTAGGTAGCAACAAAGGAGAAGATCAAAACCGAGAAGGCTCCGGTTGCTTGTTTGACGAGAAGTTCAGTTCCACCACCGTAGAACAAACCATTGGCACCCCAAGAGGTTGCTGCTGTGGTTCCGAAGAATCCGATGGCAAGAGTTCCCCATAATCCACCAACCAAGTGAACGCCGACAACATCAAGTGAGTCGTCGTAGTTGAACTTGTATTTGAGTCCTACAGAGAGTGAGCACAAAACACCGGCGACCAAACCGATAAGCACCGCTGCCCAAGGTGCAACGAATACACAACCTGGTGTGATCGCAACCAAGCCTGCGACAGCACCAGAGGCAGCGCCTAACGAGGTTGGGTGTCCGTCACGGACTTTTTCAACAATCAACCAACCCGCTAGTGCTGCAGCGGTCGCAACTTGAGTGTTCATCAAAGCGAGAGCTGCGGTGCCATTTGCGCCAAGTGCAGAGCCAGCGTTAAATCCAAACCAGCCAAACCACAACAGGCTTGCACCGAGTAATACCAATGGCAAGGAATGCGGACGCATCGAATCTTTCTTGAATCCGATTCGCTTGCCGAGCACTAATGCGAGTGCGAGTCCAGCAGCACCTGCGTTGATGTGCACTGCGGTTCCACCGGCGAAATCGAGTACACCCTTCGCGGCCAACCATCCGGCACCAGTTGTATCTGTGTCACCAAAATCAAACACCCAGTGTGCAACTGGGAAGTACACGACAGTCACCCAGATCGCAACGAAGATAACCCACGTGACAAATTTCGCACGATCAGCAATCGCACCTGAGATGAGAGCTGGAGTGATGATTGCGAACATCAACTGAAATGATGCAAAGGCAAGCACTGGAATTGGGTAGTAGGCGCCATTGGCAACCATGTCGTTGATTCCGTCAGATAGCCCTGAGAAATCAAACGTTCCAAGCCAGGCACTTCCAGAATTTCCGAAAGTCAGTGAGTAGCCATAAAGCACCCAGAGAACACTGACGACAGATACAGATGCAAAAGACATCATCATCATGTTGAGAACACTTTTTGCGCGGACCATGCCGCCATAGAAAAACGCTAACCCTGGGGTCATCAGTAAGACCAAAGCTGCACTGATTAATACCCAAGCGGTATCACCGGTGTTGAGATCCGGCATCTTGCACCCACTTTCCGTAATTGTGTGGTTTTGACAAGACGGAGGATGGCTTAGTTGTGTTTCGGTTCAGGGGTTCAAAAGATTGCAGGAATGTGACAAAAGGCCACTGGGGGTAAACAGTGTGATACGGAAATGTTTCAGGAATATCAACTCACGCTCAAAAGCGTTGAATTTAGAGCTTACGCGAAAAGTGCGTCAACAAACTCTTCAGGATCGAAGTCGATGAGGTCCTCCGCGGTTTCGCCAATACCTACAAACTTCACTGGAACCTGCAGAAGCTGCTGAACGGCAATCACAACGCCACCTTTTGCGGTGCCATCAAGTTTTGTGAGGACGATTCCAGTGACATCAACAGCTTCAGCGAAAACTTTGGCCTGCTGCAATCCGTTTTGGCCAGTGGTGGCATCGAGCACCAACAGAACCTCGCTGACCGGAGCTTTCTTTTCGACCACGCGACGGATCTTTGAAAGCTCATCCATCAAACCTTGTTTGGTATGAAGTCGGCCAGCGGTATCGATCAAGACCACATCTGCACCAGTGTCACTTGCTGATGCGACGGCATCGAATGCCACTGCTGCTGGATCAGAATTCTCTGCACCTTTGACGATGATGGAATCGGTGCGAGTGGCCCAAGTGTCTAGTTGATCTGCGGCAGCAGCACGGAATGTATCTGCTGCACCGAGTACAACTTTGAGACCTGCTCGTGTGAGTCGGTATGCGATTTTGCCAACAGATGTTGTCTTACCTGCACCGTTGACGCCAACAATCAAAACCACTGTCAGCGGATCCACGCGATTTAGTTCGCGGTTGGATTGCTCATTGAGGACATTCAAGATTTCATTCTTGAGGGCTGACTTGATGAGGTCTGGATCAGAACTACGACCAGCGGCTTTGCGAGCTTGAGCAATGATGACTTCAGTTGCACTGACTCCAACATCGGCCATAAGCAAAGCTTCTTCAACGCCTTGCCACACTGCATCATCAGAACCTGCACCGAATGCAGATTTCAATGCGGCCGCAAATCCCCCACTGGTCCGCGCAAAGCGTGAACTCAAAGAAACGGTGGATGCAACAGCTTCAGCAACAGAATGTTGTGTAGGTGCAACAACCTTTGTCTGGGCTGAGTTGGCAGTAGATTTCTTGGAACGAAGTAGCACTACAACCGCGATAACTGCGATCAGAGCAATGGCAATACCAATGCCGATTTCCATTGTTATTCCTCGCCGTCGCGAATTTCTGAAAGTCGCTGACTGATAACGGTTGTCACACCATCTCCGCGCATAGTGACGCCATAGAGAGCATCTGCAATTTCCATGGTGCGCTTTTGGTGCGTAATAACGATGAGCTGACTGCTCTCTTGAAGTTCTTTCATGACATCAATCAAGCGGCCAAGGTTGACATCATCAAGTGCGGCCTCGACTTCGTCCATGACATAGAACGGACTTGGGCGGGACTTGAACAATGCAACCAAGAAAGCAACAGCAGTAAGCGAACGTTCACCACCTGAGAGCAATGAGAGACGCTTGAGCTTCTTGCCTGGCGGACGAGCCTCAACCTCAATACCGGTGGTGAGCAAGTCATCTGGATTAGTGAGAACCAAACGGCCTTCGCCACCTGGGAAGAGGCGGCCAAATACTCCCTCGAATTCGCGAGCAGTATCTTCGAATGCCTGTGCAAAGACTTCTTGAACGCGCTGATCCACATCTTTGATGATTGCCATTAAGTCGTTGCGTGACTTACGCAAATCGTCGAGCTGTTCATTGAGGAACTGATGACGCTCTTCGAGAGCAGAGAACTCTTCAAGTGCGAGCGGATTAACTTTGCCAAGCAAGTTAAGTCCACGTTCTGCAGCCTTAAGGCGTTTCATCTGTTCTTCTCGAACATATGGATATGGCTGAGGCTCTGGGGCATTTGGATCAACTTCATCACCAGGAGCTGGTGGAGTTGGTGGCACCAAAACTTCTGGACCAAATTCCTGAATCAAAGTCTCCGCATCAAGACCGAGTTCTTCCATAACTTTGTTTTCAAGTGCTTCGATACGAAGGCGTTGTTCGGCACGCGCAACTTCATCGCGGTGCACACTGTTGACGAGCAATTCCAATTCGGCTGCGAGTTCACGAAGGCGACTGCGCACCTGTCCGAGTTCGATATCCCGGGCATCTCGAGTGAGTTCGGCTGCAGTGCGATCAGATAAAGCTTGATCGAGTGAAACATCGAGCCAACCAAGTGCAGTGTTTGCACCCTTTAAAACTGCAGATGCAATTGCAGCTTCGCGTTCGCGACGTTCGCGACGCTCGATAAAGCGACGACGAGATTCACGTTCGTCACGTGCACTGCGCTCGAGACCATCAGCGCGAGTCGCTGCAGAACGCTGACGTTCTTCGTTAGTACGAACTGCAAGACGGGCATCGATTTCAGCCTGACGTTGAGTCTCAACATCTGCCTGCAAAACATCCCGGTATGCAACAGAAGGTTCAGCATCTTCTGGTGCATTCTGTGCGGCTTCGAAACGAACGAGCAGTTCGTCAAGTGATTTTTGGTCTGCTTCTAGTGCAGCGTTAGCTGAACTAATCGCAGAGTTCAAACGATCCGCTTCAGCTGCTGCTGCACGAACTGCTGAACTGAGTTGCCCTAACTGCTCTGCAACAGCTGCCATCTGTGCATCTGATTCATGCAAACCAGTGAGTGTGACATCTACTTCGCGTTGTGCGAGACGAACAGCCTCTTTGGCAGCAATTTGTTCGAAAGTGATTCGCTCAACTTCATGAACAGCTTCATCACGCTTTTGTTTCGCATCGTCGTATGCAGCCTGCACCTGCAACATGCTTGGTGCAGAACTTGAACCACCTGCACCACGCGTGCGACCAAGAATGTCACCAGCGCGAGTCACCGCTACTGCAGAAGGACGTTCGTTGACAATCTGACGAGCAGCTTCGAGATCAGAAACAATCACAATACCGCGGAGTAATCCACGGATAGTGCGCTGCAATTCAAATGGGCATTCGACGACATCTGCCGCCATCACTGCACCATCTGGAAGACGGCGAGAAACAGGATCTTCTCCGAGTTCATTGGCTTCGGAAATTACCAAACCAACGCGGCCTGCATGATCGACTTTGAGTAAATGCATTGCAGCAACAGCAGCGTCTACAGTCTCAACAGCAATCGCATCTGCTGCATCGCCGAGTGCGATTGCGATGGCATCTTCAAAACCTGGTTTTACTTTGAGCAAACTTGGAATGGAACCAAGCACACCTGGAAGTCGATCAGCCGCTGCAAGAACTGCACTTCCGCCACCTTGACGTGACAGTGACATCTCAAGCGCTTCAACGCGTGCAGTAAGGGTGACGCGATCGCGTTCAGCCTTAGTTTCTGCAGCCTGCAAATCCGAGAGTGCTTTTTCGGCAACGGCTAAAGCCTGCGCTGCTTTCTCATGTTCGGCGTCAAGACCCTCTTCGCCTGCATCAAGGCCAGCAACTTGATTTTCGAGACTCAAGAAGTTTTGTTGAGCTTCTTCACCGCGTGTACGAGCTGCGGCAACCTGAGTGCGCAATCGCTCAATTTCAGATTCGCGAGCTTCGATGCGTTGACGTGCAGCATCAACTTGACCTGAAATTCGAGTAAGACCTTCACGGCGATCTGCAGCGGCTCGCTGGTAATCAGTGATGCGACGAACTTCTTCTGTCAACGCACCTTCAGCTTGAGTGCGAGCTTGAGTCGCAGCAACCAAAATTTCGCGACCAGCCTCAACTTCAGCCTGCAATGCGTTTGCTTCTTCGCGAACAGCAATTGCTTCGTTTTCAAGTTCTTCTGGATCGCGGCCAAAAGATTCTTCTTCAACTGGTGAAAGCACGCGCACGCGTTCTGCAGCTAGTGATGCAGTTCCGTGGAAACGTTCACGCAAACTTGAAAGACGGAACCAGGTCTCTTGTGCACGAGCAATCAATGGAGCATCTGCACGCATCTCTGCATCAAGAACTGATTCACGTGCGAGCAATGATGACTGTTCAGTTTCAACTTCAGTGCGACGTTCACGTAACGCGGTCTCGTCGGCAACTTCGGCAGCGAGTGCGGTACGAAGTTGAAGCAAATCATCAGCATAGAGACGGGAACGAGAATCGCGAACATCAATTTGAATTACTTGTGCGCGACGTGCAACTTCGGCTTGCTTTCCAAGTGGAGTGAGTTGGCGACGAAGTTCGGTAGTGAGGTCGGTAAGACGAACAAGGTTTCCTTGCATTGCCTCAAGTTTGCGAATTGCTTTTTCTTTACGCTTGCGGTGTTTGAGAACACCTGCAGCTTCTTCGATAAAGCCACGGCGATCTTCGGGAGTCGCATGCAAAATGGTGTCGAGCTGACCTTGGCCAACAATGACGTGCATTTCGCGACCGATACCGGAGTCAGAAAGTAATTCTTGAATGTCGAGCAATCGGCAAGGTTCACCGTTGATGGCGTATTCAGATCCACCGTTGCGGAACATGATGCGCGAAATGGTGACTTCGGTGTAATCGATGGGCAGTGCACCATCCGTATTGTCGATAGTCAGAATAACTTCGGCGCGACCGAGTGGAGCTTTGTCGACGGTTCCGGCGAAGATGACATCTTCCATTTTTCCGCCGCGCAAAGATTTTGCACCTTGCTCACCCATAACCCACGCGAGGGCATCGACCACATTCGATTTACCTGAACCATTAGGTCCAACAACACAGGTCACACCTGGTTCGAATTGAAGGGTCGTTGAGGACGCAAACGACTTAAATCCCTTAAGAGTTAAGGATTTGAGGTACACGAATTGCTCCTACTGATGGCGGGTTGGGTTGAGGCATACGGCCTTAACGCAAGGGCAAACCTTACCTGTCAGGCACGAGGCTTTGGTTGGCAACGGGGGCAGCGGTGAGATGACCGATTTGACCACGCTTCCCGCACGATCTGCCGCCCACAGCGGGGGCAAGGCTGCCCCTCTTGCCCGTAGGCAGCCAAGGTCAGGTCGAACCACCCAGACTCGCCATTGACGTTGACGTAGAGGTCGTCGAAGGATGTCCCACCTGCCTCAACTGCCGCGCGCATGATCTCTTGAGTGTGGGTGATGAGCTCGTGGACTCGGGCTGCAGACAGGCGATTACTTGGAGTCGCATAGTGCAGTTTGGATCGCCAGAGAGCCTCATCGGCGTAGATATTGCCGACCCCAGACATGATGTTTTGGTTGAGGAGCACACTTTTGATTCCCGCCGTCCGTCGACGGATTGATGCAACCACGGCCTTGATATCGAGCAAAGGGTCTAGCGCATCGCGCGCAATATGGGTCACTGAGTATGGAACATGTTGATCGTGATCAATCGCAACCAAATCATCGATATGCATTCCACCAAACATTCGCTGATCGACGAATCGCATTTCGTAGGGTGAATTGAGAAGTTCGATTCGAACACGCAATTGTTTTTCGAATGGGGCATCTGACGGAACCAGCAATACCTGTCCTGACATTCCAAGATGAACAACCAGCGCGCTGTCTGAAATTGATTGTGAATCTTCAACCAGTGGCATCCAAAGGAATTTTCCACGTCGACTCACATGCGAAATTTGAGAGCCACGTAAACGTTTGACGAAATCCTTTTCACCAAAAACATGCTGTCGAATTGAACGTGTTCTTAGAACTTCAACTTCACCAATGCGCGATTGGTTGATGTGCGCAGCTAAGCCGGCGCGCACGGTTTCTACTTCTGGAAGTTCAGGCATTCTCTGAAGAGTCGTCTAACGAGGCTGAGTCTGCATTTTCAGATTTGATCTGTTCAAAAGCAGCAGATGCGGCTTGCTGTTCAGCTTCCTTTTTGCTTCGACCTTCGCCATATCCCAATACCCGTGCACCAAGTTTGACGCGAGCAGTAAAACTTTTAGCGTGGTCTGGACCGCTTTCAGTCAACTGATATTCCGGAACTCCAAAACCATATTCACTGCTGAGTTCTTGCAGGCTTGTCTTCCAATCGAGAGCGGCACCGAGTGATGCAGCATGAAGAATCATCGGATCTAGAAGGCGGTGCACCAAATCGCCGGCAACTTCAAGTCCACAACTTAAGTACGTTGCACCAATCACTGCTTCCATAGTGTCTGCGAGAATCGATGCTTTGTTGCGGCCGTTGGTGGATTCCTCGCCACGTCCAAGTAAAAGGAATTCACCAAGGCCAATCGTGTTGGCAACTTCTGCCAAAGCTTTTGCGTTGACAACAGCCGAACGCATTTTTGCGAGTTGACCTTCAGTGAAATCTGGGTGGCGCTTATAGAGAGTGTCTGTGACCACTAATCCAAGAATCGAATCACCGAGAAATTCAAGGCGTTCGTTGGTGGGAATGCCACCGTGTTCGTAGGCATATGAGCGGTGTGTGACTGCTAGTTTCAAAATTTCCGTTTCGACATCCGCGTGTAGTCGAGTACGTAATTCGTTGAAATTAGGCTCGTTCATTTATCCCCCACAACAATTCCAGCGGCCAACATTTCGATATTGCGAGCTGATTTCAAAACATCATCGCTGACCGACCAAGAAGGATTTTGGGATTCGATGACATCAGCAATCACGATCAGTGCGATGGAATCCACACCACTCGAGGCAAACGGTGTCGATGCAGCAAGAACATCTTCCGGCCAGGACATGACATGGGATACGGCGCGAATTACAGCGTCGATTTGTGCCTGCATCCGTCAGCCCTTCCCTCTAGGTTGAGTAGTTTAAACATGACAAAGCACCCCAACTCGGTTTTGAGTCAGGGTGCTTCGACGATTAAACGACGATTAAACGTCGAGAACCTGTCGCTTGTCGTAAGTTCCACAATTGCCGCATGCACGGTGTGGAAGCTTTGGAGAGCGGCAACGGTCGCATGACACGAGTGAAGCTGCAGTTGTCTTCCACTGCGAACGACGCGCGCGTGTGTTTGAACGCGACATTTTGCGCTTTGGTACTGCCATCGGGGTCAGCCTTCCTTAGGGTCGTTCTCAGTCAACAAGCCCTGCAGAGCTTGCCACCGCGAATCGACGATTTCGTGTTCATGGTTCGGTTCTTTGTTGAGTTCGATTCCACATTCAGGACAAAGTCCTAAACATTCATCGTCACACAAAGGTGCGAGTGGAAGTGCAAGCACTAACGCATCGCGCACTACTGGCTCGAGGTTGAGTAGATCACCCTCAAGTTGTAGCAAGTCTTCATCTTCGGAAGATGAGTTATCGTCGTCGGCGTACTCGTACAACTCCTGAAAGTCGACGGTCAAATCTTGCGCGATATCAGTCAAGCAACGGGAACACATTCCTGTTGTCTTGGCTGTCACCTCGCCAGACACCAACACACCTTCAACAACTGACTCGAGTCGAAGATTCAACTCAAGATCAGATCCTTCAGGGATGCCGATAACCTCAGATCCAAGATCTGCTGGAGCAGGAGCTGTGAACGACCGTTTGAGCATTGCCCCAGCCCGACGACCCAGTTCGTGGGTGTCGAGTACCAGCGCGTCGCGCGGATCGAGGGTGTTCAGGGTGTCCTCACAGATGCTGAGCAGTAGTTCTTGGCCCT
>JBEBBR010000059.1:0-5265 GCA_041158285.1 Actinomycetota bacterium | reverse complement strand
CAACGACGATGCTGCATTCGCAGTACTCGTTCAGACCGCTAAAGCTGCATTGCCTGCAGACGCTAAATAACATCTCACGAGCCTCGTGACAGCGCACCGTTTTTCACCCGAGTCAGCACTTGGGCCGAAATCCGATGTGGTGTCCGGGGCTCGTGATTTATTAACTACCCGCAACCGCAAGGCGCGAGGTCAATTCCTCATTGAGGGTCCAACCTCTGTTGCAGCAGTTATCGAAGCGGGTTGGGCTGTCAATGTTTTAGCTGTTGCCGAACATCGTGATGTGCTTGAAGATGCCGCATCACAATCGATTCGCGCGTATCTGATCACCGAATCTGCAGCCGCAGCCCTCAGTGAAACGGTGAATTCGCAAGGGATTTTTGCGGTGTGTCGGACTCCCGAAACCGCCCTTGAAGATATTGATTTCTCTGACACGCGACCAATCGTTGTGTGCTGGGGAGTATCCGATCCAGGCAACCTCGGCACGATTATCCGAACAGCCGCTGCAGTGAATGCCCTCGCGGTTATCACCACGACTGGCTCAGCAGATATGTGGAATGGAAAAGTTCTGCGATCTACTGCCGGAACATTCACTGCCATAGATCTCATCGGACCACTCGCTGAAGATGTGGTTCTCGAACTCTTGAAATCTCACGGGGTCACAACCCTTGCAACGTCTGGCACCTCCCGAACTTCAGTCTTTGACCCCGATTTTCAGAAGTCCTTAAAAACACCTCATGCCTGGCTGCTTGGCTCCGAGGCGCACGGCTTGCCGACCCACGTCATCAACGATGTTGATGCTGCGGTCTACATTCCCATGTCAGATTCCGTTGAAAGTCTGAATGTGGCAACTGCCGCTGCAATCTGCCTATATTCATCACAGCTTGCCTCAAGTGCACCGCACTCCTCGTAGAATTACGCAACTCTTCACACCAAGGATGTACTCGTGTCAGCGCCGAATAAGAACTTCGATCCAGTGGCAGTTACGCCATTGTCTGCCGAGCAGATTGATCAAGCCGTACAAGCTGCACTCGAAGCCTTCGCTGCCGCGTCTGACTTAGAAGAGTTGAAGGCCGCCCGACTCGCACACGCTGGCGATCGTTCACCGATTGCGTTGGCAAATCGTGAAATCGGTGCGCTTCCACCGGCCGCTAAAGCCGAAGCTGGTCAGCGAATCGGTAAAGCTCGCTCACAGATCAAAGAAGCTCTCGATGGCCGCGAACTTGATTTACAAAATCAACGCGAACAACGCATGCTGCTCGAAGAAACCGAAGATGTTTCACTTGCAACTCAAATTCAACCAAGTGGTGCCCGTCATCCTTTGACCATGATTGCCGAACGTGTTGAAGACGTTTTCGTTGCCATGGGTTGGGAAATTGTCGAAGGCCCTGAGCTTGAAGCTGAGTGGTACAACTTCGATGCATTAAACATTCCAGGTGATCATCCTGCGCGTTCGATGCAAGATACTTTTTATGTAGATCCAGTTGAGTCACATTTGTTGTTACGCACTCAAACTTCACCAGTGCAAGCGCGCACCATGTTGACTCGCACACCGCCGATTTATGTCGCAGCACCTGGCAAGGTGTTCCGCACTGACGAACTTGATGCCACGCACACACCAGTATTCCATCAGGTTGAAGGTCTTGCGATTGATAAAGGTCTGACGATGGCTCACCTTCGCGGCACGTTGGATCATTTTGCTCAAGCCATGTTTGGTCCTGAGGCTAAGACTCGTTTGCGCCCTTCATTTTTCCCGTTCACCGAGCCAAGTGCCGAACTCGATTTGTGGTTCCCACAAGCAAAGGGTGGCCCACGGTGGATTGAATGGGGCGGCTGCGGCATGGTCAATCCAGCAGTGCTCATCGCATGCGGAATTGATCCAGAGGTTTATTCAGGTTTTGCGTTCGGTATGGGACTTGAGCGCACTTTGATGTTCCGTCACACAGTGACAGATATGCGCGACATGGTCGAAGGCGACATTCGATTCTCACGTCAATTTGGAATGGATCTCTAATGCGAATCCCGTTGTCATGGTTGCGTGAATACATTCAGATTCCAGCCGAAACATCTGCGCAGGATATTGCTGACATTTTGACCCGAATCGGTTTCGAAGAAGAAGAAATCATTTCTTACGGCGCCGACATTGTTGGGCCGATAGTTGTTGGTGAAGTACTCGAATTCGTCGAAGAGCCGCAATCGAATGGCAAAGTCATTCGTTGGTGTCAGGTGCGCGTTGGTGCCGATCAAATCAATGGCATTGTGTGCGGTGCGCGCAATTTCTTTGTCGGTGACAAAGTTGTAGTCAGTTTGCCGGGAGCTGTACTTCCTGGTGGCTTCGCAATAGCTGGACGCAAGACGTATGGCCATGTTTCTGACGGAATGATTTGCAGTGCCCGCGAATTGATGTTGTCTGACGACCACGAAGGCATAATTCGTTTGTCTGAGCTTGGTATCGAAGCTGAAGTGGGAACTGACGCAATCGAATTACTTGGCTTAATCGATGACGTTGTTGATATTTCTGTTCTTCCCGATCGTGGTTACGCCATGTCGATGCGGGGGATTGCTCGTGAGATCTCTACCGCAACTGGCTGGGCTTGGACAGATCCTGCAGCTTTCGAAGCGCCAATCAAAAACTCTGACAAAGCTGTGCAAGGTTCAATTGTTGATGCAGGTGCTGCAAGTCGACTCGTTTTGCGAACAATGGATAACTTCAATCCAACCGCACCTTCGCCGCAGTGGATGCAGCGTCGTTTGTTCCTCGCCGGTATGCGTTCAATTTCGCTTGCTGTTGATATCACCAACTACATCATGATCGAAATGGGTCAACCGCTACACGCTTTTGATGCAGACAAACTTCACGGTGCGATTCAGGTGCGTAACGCAGGCAAAGGCGTTGTACTCGAAACTTTGGATCACGTTCAGCGCAACCTCGATCCCAGTGACATTGTGATTGCTGATGACAATGGAGCAGTGGCACTCGCAGGAACCATGGGTGGTGCAGCGACTGAGATTTCAGAAACAACCTCGCGAATTGTTATCGAAGCAGCATGTTTTAGTTCTGGCAATGTTGCGCGTACTTCGCGTGCACACAAGTTGTCATCAGAAGCATCACGTCGTTTTGAACGCGGTATGGACAATGAACTTGGTCCATCCGCAAGTGCCCGTGCATCTGCATTGCTCACTGAGTTCGGTGGTGCACATGAAGTTGGCGCGATTGAAGTTGATCGTCGAGAATCACTTCGTGTCATCGAAATGAATGTGAATTTCCCATCAAAAGTAATCGGCACACCATTGACCGATGAAGAAGTGCGTCATGCACTTATCGCAGTGGGTTGCACGATTGATGACGCTAAGAGTGATTGGAAAGTAACTGTTCCAAGTTGGCGAACCGACATTGTCGGTAAAGCGGATTTGGTTGAAGAGGTAATTCGCATTGTGGGTTACGAGCGCATTCCAACAGTTGTTCCAACCGCACCTTCAGGCTTGGGGCTTACGCCGGCACAAAGACTTCGTCGCCGTGTTTCACACCTGGTAGCACAAGCTGGTGCAGTCGAGGTTTTGTCGTATCCATTCATGGGTGCAGCCGATCTAGACGCATTGCGTATTCCGCTTGATGACCCGCGCCGCAAGGCAGTGTCACTGGCGAATCCAATCAGCGCTGAATCTCCAATGATGCGAACCACCTTGTTGGCTCCGCTCATGGCAACTGCGCGTCGCAATGTGGGTCGTGGTCATACTGATGTTGCGGTCTACGAAATGGGATTAGTAGTACTTCCTACGTCTGAAACCTTGAGCGCACCACAATTGCCAATCGATAAACGGCCTACCGATGAGCAGCTCAACCAGCTCAACGAAAGCGTTCCATTTCAACCTGAATATGTCGCAGCTGTTTTGGGCGGATTGATCCAACGGGGCGAATCTGTCCTCACACTCTCCAAAACATGGAGTTGGTCTGACGCTATTGGTTTGGCATTACGCATCGTCGAAACTGCAGGACTCACTGCCGAAACTGTTTCGATGGAACGTGAACCGTGGCACCCAGGTCGTGTGGCTGCAATTTCAGTAGATGGCAACGTTGTGGGATTTGCTGGCGAACTGCATCCTCGCGTTGTCGAGGGATATGGACTTCCTGCGAGAAGTTGTGCTCTCGAACTTGATTTCTCTGCACTCAGCGCAATGGCTCAACACATCACGAGCGCTACCTTGCTGCGATCACTTCCAAAGGCGACCTTCGATGTTGCGTTGGTTGTGCCTCAGAGCGTTCCAGCCGCTGTGGTTCGCGAGGTTATTGAGCGCAACGCAGGGGAGTTGTTGGAATCTGCTGAGATTTTCGATGTCTATACCGGTGCTCAGGTTGCTGAAAGCTTCAAGTCAGTCGCCGTTGCTGTGACCCTCAGGGCGGCCGATCGCACGCTCACAGATGCCGAAATCGGCGCCGTACGGGAGCAGGTTGTGCAGGCTGCTTCCGACACGCTGGGAGCAGTTCTCAGGTAATTAACGCATAGTATGCAAGTATGCGTATAATTTCTAAATGACCATAACCGTAGCTATCGCTGGAGCATCTGGGTATGCCGGCGCCGAATTGGCCCGCCTGCTGCATTCCCATCCTGATTTCGTCGTTCAAACCTTGGCAGCGGGATCACAGGCTGGTGCATCTGTGATCGAAGTGCATCCGCAGCTCGCAGCATTTAACGACTGGGTTTTTGCAGACACTTCAGTCGAAATTCTCAATCAACATGACTTGGTTTTCTTGGCACTCCCACACGGTCAATCAGCTGCTCTTGCTACCCAGCTTCATCCTGATGTCAAAATCGTGGATCTCGGTGCAGATTTCCGATTGGAAAGTTCGCAGGCGTGGGATACGTACTACGGCTCCACACCTCATGCAGGATCGTGGGCGTACGGACTGTCTGAAGTTTTGGGAACAGAATCACTACATGGTGCAACGCGTATTGCTAATCCGGGGTGTTATGCCACCGCAATTGCACTCGGTGCAGCGTCTGCCATCAACTCTCAACTCATCGACTCCAGCGATGTTGTGGTGGTTGCGGCAAGCGGAACTTCTGGTGCGGGGCGTAGTGCGTCTGTCTCGTTGCTCGGTGCTGAAGTAATGGGAAGCGTTAGTTCATACAAAACTGGGGGAGTGCATCAGCACACTCCAGAGATCGAACAGACTTTGCAAACCTTGACTCACAACGAGGTGAAAATTTCTTTCACACCGCTGTTGGCTCCGATGTCTCGTGGAATCCACGCGACGATTACAGCTAA
>JBEBBR010000058.1:0-2557 GCA_041158285.1 Actinomycetota bacterium | reverse complement strand
TCTCAAAGTTACCTATCCGCAAGATCTCATCATGGCTGAACATATTTTGGCAGCCCAATCATTTAGTTTGAGGTGACACGATGAATGACAATCCCCAGCAAAAAGTCGTTCTGACCTGCAGCATGTGCGGACTCGATTCAGAACACGAAGTTCATTACGCAGGTCGCATCTTGGCTCATGCTCGCTGCATGCATTGTGGAACCGTGATGCGCCAATCAACTGAAGTTTTGCGCAAGGCTTACATCAAAGATCTTGAACAACGAGTTGCTTCAAAGCCTTGGCGTTTGGTCCGCCGTATTTTGTCCGAACCTAATTACTTGTTTAAAGGTCTTCCAAAAGCTGTGAAGCGTCAGCCAAAGAAATTCTTGAACGAAGCAAAGGAGCTTCGCGATCCAGATAAACATCCAGATCTGTAACTCAGAAATCCAGATTCACTTCAGAAAAGTATGACCAGACATCTAGTTCATCTAGATCTAGATGAAATCCATTGGCTTTCAAAATAGTGGCAATTTGCCCTTTGTGTTCAGATGCGTGCATTCCCGCCTGCGTCAAAATCAGTGCTCGACTTGCTTGAAACACATTTCCATTTTCTCGAATGTCTAGAACTTCATCGTCGAATTGCAGGTTGTCAATAAGAATTTGGTCTAAAACTGCAATTATCGACATGCAATCTTTAGCATCAGATGCTGAAGTGATCGGTTGGAACGATCGCAGTTCCCCGCCTAGCAAGCAGTACCGGTACCACTCGGCGCTGTCTAGTAGATGTTGAAGTAAACGACCTATATTCCACTCTTCTGAACTCGCTTGTAAGGCGAACACAGAAGTTGGAACTGAGGTGAAAAACTCTAGAAACTTCTGATTCGACCACGCCATATGTCGTAGTGATGCTTCAAGGGAAATCATGTGAGAAGTATAGAAATTTCGAATGCACTAACTGATTGTTTGCCAAGCAAGGAATGACTCGACCAGCAAAACATCTGCAGGTTCGCGAACCTTCAAAGATTCCTGATCGCCTCGAACAAATTCGCGCCGAGCATTTTCGGCAACACTCAAAGACCAGCCATCGTTTGGCTGATGCAACGTGATTGCTGACGCGACATAACCTTCTGGTGAAGTCAGTGATTGAACGGTGTCGCGATTAAGCGTTCCTGTGATGCGCATGTTGTCATCAACAATTTTGAGAGTGTCAACCACGACGTGTGCCGGACGCGCAGCCACCACATCATCTTTGAGCGATTCAACAACGCGGTCGTACGACGCACTCAATGTCAGTGGCCGCTGTGCATCATGAATCAAAACGAGATCAGCCGAAGTGCGCAATGCAACTTCGGCGAGAGTGCCTTCAACAGCCACTGGACATTGCGGCAAAAGTGCAGCAGGTGTGTGACGCCACGCTTCGAGAGCGGCAGGTGCAACCCACAAGCTGACCTCGGGTGCACATTTCGCAGCCTGGGCGCGAGCAACTGCAGTTTTGACGATAGAGGAGTTTCCGAGTTTCAAAAATGCAATCTCTGATTCCGCCACGATGATGGCGTGAACGCGAGGCGACTTTGACACAGGTACACCCTAAAGCCAACGCCCACTAACTCGGCGAGGAGTTAATGGGCGTTGGACATCGTGGGAGTGATTAGCTGGCAAGTACCTGCATGATCAAGGCTTCAGCAGCCTCAGCATCGGTCTTCTCAGCGAGTGCAACTTCTGAACTCAAAATTTGGATTGCTTTGACGCGCATACGCTTCTCACCAGCTGAAAGACCACGGTCTTCGTCACGGCGCTGAAGATCGCGAACTACTTCGGCAACCTTGATGACATCGCCAGAAGCGATCTTCTCAACGTTGGCCTTGTAACGGCGTGACCAGTTGGTTGGTTCTTCGATGTAAGGCTGACGAAGGACGTCAAACACTTTTTCGAGGCCTTCGGCGCTCACAACATCACGGACACCGACGTATTCGGCGTTCGCAGAAGGAACTTCGATCTTGAGGCCACCGGATTGCACACGCAAAACTAGGTACTCAATGTCACGACCCTTTACATTTCGGGTGGTGATGGCTTCGATCGTAGAAGCGCCATGGTGGGGGTAAACGACAGTTTCGCCTACTTTGAAGGTCATAAATCCCGCCTTTCGCAGGTGCTAAGGGTACCCTGAATTACTGACACCTCTGTCTGCTCGCCAAATAGTGGACTTTGTCTCACAAAATATGGGCGATTTCACCTCAAATCGGGTGTCAGACCCGCTGAATCACGCATTACCCTTACCCCATGCGTTTGATCTCCCGTGGAATCGTTGTGGTGGCCCTAGCCGCCACTCTCAGCTCATGTGGCCTTGGCACCTTGCAGACCCAGACCGCTGGCATGGAGCCAGTTGGCAACGGCGTGGATACTGCTGTCGGCGACCTCAAAGTTCAGGATGTCACCCTCGTCACCAATGGTGCCGGTGTGGTCAGTTTGGTTGCGAGCATCGTCAACCCAACCCTCGATGCAGATGCTGTGATCGGTGTGCAGATCAACGGTGTTGATGCGCTACTCACTCCAGTCAACCTGACTGTCGCACCGCGTC
>JBEBBR010000057.1:0-13864 GCA_041158285.1 Actinomycetota bacterium | reverse complement strand
ACAGACAGGCGCACTACGAGCCTGCATCAGAGGAGGTCACAGTGGCACGCACTCTCGCCGAAAAGGTTTGGGATGCTCACGTTGTTCGCCGCGCAGAAGGCGAACCAGATTTGTTGTACATCGACTTACATCTTGTGCATGAGGTAACAAGCCCTCAAGCATTCGATGGTTTGCGCAATTCAGGTCGCAAAGTTCGTCGTCCAGATCTGACGTTGCTCACTGAAGATCACAACATTCCAACCCTCAACATCGACAAGCCAATCGCAGATCCAGTCTCGGCAGAACAGTTGCGCGTTATTCGTGCAAACGCCGAAGAATTTGGTCTCAAGATTTTTTCCATGGGCAATGTCGAAAACGGCATCGTTCACGTGGTTGGTCCACAATTGGGTTTGACCCAGCCAGGAATGACTGTGGTGTGTGGTGACTCCCACACTTCAACTCACGGTGCATTCGGTGCACTTGCGTTCGGTATCGGCACATCCGAAGTTGAACATGTCATGGCAACTCAGACATTGTCACTCAAGCCATTCAAAACCATGGCAATCACTGTCAATGGAACTTTGCCTGAAGGTGTTACTGCAAAAGACTTGATCCTTGCCATCATCGCCAAGATTGGTACCGGTGGTGGGCAAGGTTATGTTTTGGAATATCGCGGTGAAGCAATTCGCGCATTATCGATGGAAGCTCGTATGACCATCTGCAACATGTCGATCGAAGCTGGTGCTCGCGCTGGCATGATCGCTCCAGACGAAACCACCTTCGAATACCTCAAGGGCCGCGACCGTGCACCACAAGGTGCTGACTGGGATGCAGCAGTGGAGTACTGGAAGACACTTACCACTGACGCCGATGCGAAATTCGACAACGAAGTAATCATCGAAGCATCTGAACTTTCACCATTCGTCACATGGGGCACTAACCCGGGACAGGGTCTGCCACTATCTGCATCGATTCCAGCTCCAGAAGATGCCAAAGACGAAGTTGAAAAAGCTGCGATCGAACGTGCTTTGGAATACATGGATCTCAAACCACACACTCCATTGCGTTCCATCACTGTCGACACAGTCTTCGTTGGTTCATGCACCAACGGGCGTATCGAAGATTTGCGCGTTGTTGCAGATCTTCTCAAAGGTCGCAAAGTTTCCGACTCAGTTGAAATGTTGATCGTTCCTGGATCAGGACGAGTTCGCATTCAGGCAGAAGTTGAAGGCCTCGACAAGATTTTCATTGAAGCTGGAGCCCAGTGGCGTCAGGCAGGTTGCTCCATGTGTTTGGCAATGAACCCAGACAAAGTTGCTCCAGGACAACGCGCTGCATCAACATCGAACCGAAACTTCGAAGGTCGACAAGGACCTGGCAGCCGCACACATTTGGTCTCACCACAGGTTGCAGCAGCAACAGCAGTTCTTGGCCACTTGGCAAGCCCTGCTGATCTAGCGCCAGTGGCATAAGGAAGGTTCATCATGGAAAAGTTTCTCAAGCACACTGGTGTCGCTGCTCCACTTCGTCGCAGCAATGTTGATACCGATCAGATCGTTCCAGCGGAATACCTCAAGCGAGTAAGTCGCAGTGGTTTTGGTGACGGTTGCTTCGCTGCATGGCGTAAAGATCCAGATTTGGTTTTGAATCAAAAGGGTTATGCAGGTTCATCAGTCTTGATCGCGGGTCCTGATTTTGGAACGGGCTCATCTCGCGAACACGCAGTCTGGGCTTTGCAGGATTACGGTTTTGCAGCCGTCATCTCATCTCGTTTCGCAGACATTTTCCGTGGCAACTCAGGCAAAGGTGGCTTAGTTGCTGCTGAAGTTGAACAAGATGTTGTCGAAAAAATCTGGGAAAAGCTCGAAGCTGCACCTGGAACCGAAGTGACAGTAGACCTAGAGTCCAAAACAGTGACCTGTGGTGACATCACAGCCCCATTTGTCATCGATGAATATGTTCGTTGGCGTTTGATGGAAGGTCTCGACGACATCGGACTGACTTTGAAGCATGTAGATGAAATTTCGAAATTCGAAACAACTCGACCAAGTTTCAAACCAACTGTTGGCTAGTTTCACCTAAAGAGTGGCGGTTTACCTACGTGGTAGACCGCCATTTTTGTGTTGTAACACACAACTATCAACCATTGCTTCAGAGTTGGTGTGATCAAAAACCTAATAAAAAATACTGATTTTTTAATGTTTCGCTCTGCGTGTCGCCGCAAAAACCAATGTTTTATGCGTATTTTTAACCTCAGTGCTGGTCGGGGAAGACCAACACACTCCCCAAAAAAGTTTTTCTGGAAGGAAAATCGTGAAGAAGACTGACCTCGCTGCAATTCTCAGCGACCGCTTCGAACTAAACAAAAAAGATTCAGTAGCTGCAATCGATGCTGTGTTTGATGAAATTGCTCGCTCCCTCTCAAAGGGTGAAGCAGTTGCAATCACCGGTTTCGGAACTTTCAAGAAGAAGGTTGTTCCAGCTCGCAAGGCTCGCATGGGCCGCAATCCATTCACCGGTGAAGCAGTCAAGATCGCTGCAAAGAAGGCTTCTTCAAAGCCAACTTTCACCGCAACAAAGGCTCTTAAAGAAGTTGTTACCGGTGTAACCAAACTTCCAGCTGCTCCAAAGTCAGCAGCTAAGCCAGCCGCAAAGCCAGCAGCCAAGAAGGTTGTCAAGAAGGCAGCTGCTAAGAAGGTTGTTAAGAAGGCCGTTGCTAAGAAAGCTCCAGCCAAGAAGGTAGTTGCTCGCAAGGCTCCTGCTAAGAAGGTTGCAGCCAAGAAGGCTCCAGCACGTCGTAAGTAATTTCGACTCTACAAAGCCCGTCACATTTTTGTGACGGGCTTTGTGTTTTGAAAGCCATTCGTTCTCTATCCTTGCCCATACCCATTCGCCATATGAACGCATATGCCACAGACCTTGAGGATGAACGTGCTTTTTGCTCGCAAATCTAAATCGCGCAAGTCTTTTGCATATCGCTGTGTTGCGTTCATTGCGCGTCCGCTGGTTTTACTTTTCACTCGCAGAGTATGGAAAGGCGAGGAGCACCTCGAAACTCCCGGCGGCATCATTGTGTGCTCGAATCACATCTCTAACTTTGATCCCTTGGTGCTCGCACTCTTTCTCAATGACAATGGTCGGCCACCGCGATTTCTCGCGAAGTACCAGGTTTTCAAAGTTCCAGTTTTCGGTGCCATCTTGAAAGCTGCGGGACAAATTCCTGTGTACCGCGGAACATCTGATGCAGCCAACTCGTTACGAGACGCGGAAGCCGCAGTGCGCTCCGGAGAAACCGCTGTGATTTATCCAGAGGGAACACATACGTACGATCCAAACTTGTGGCCAATGACCGGCGCAACCGGAGCTGCTCGTTTGGCTTTGTCTACACGTGTGCCGTTGATCCCTGTCGCGCAGTGGGGTGCACACAACATCATCTCGATCGAGGGAAAAGGTCTCAAACTGTTTCCTCGTCAGACCACATATGTCACGGCCGGAGCGCCGGTTGATTTCTCGGACCTTTATGAATTGCCGATGGATTCTGTAACCCTCAATTCAGCAACCGAACGCATCATGTCGGCAATCACCACTTTGCTGGAGGAGATTCGTGGAGAATCTGCACCTCAATACCGCTGGGATCGTCGACGTAAGCCACAAAGTCCAAATCCAGAAACTTCAACGAATGAGAAAGAGGACTAACTCATGCGCGTTGCTGTGATGGGAAGCGGTTCCTGGGGAACTGTATTTAGTCAGGTCGTAGTTGATGCTGGCAATGAAGTTATTTTGTGGTCTCGCCGACAAGATGTTGTCGATGCCATCAACACCACTCATCGCAATCCAACTCATATCTCTGACATCGAATTGCCAGATGCAATCGTTGCGACCACTGATCCTGCTGTCGCGCTTGCAGATGCAGAGATTGTGGTTGTGGCTTTACCATCACATGCGTATCGAGAAAACCTTGCACAATGGAGTTCGTTGATTCCTAAGAGTGCCGTCGTGGTGTCTCTTGCAAAAGGTATTGAAATCGACAGCAATTTGCGTATGTCGGAGGTTTTGATGCAAGCCGCTGGAATCGAAGCGAATCGAGTAGCAGTTTTGTCAGGGCCAAACCTTGCGCATGAGATCGCCGAACGACAACCAACCGCAACCACTGTTGCTTGTATTGATGAAGACAATGCGCGACTGGTTCAAGAAGCATGTGCTTGCCCGTACTTCCGTCCGTATTACACAACTGATGTATTAGGTGTCGAAATTGCGGGAGCGATGAAAAACGTCATCGCATTGGCCAACGGAATTGCAGCTGGTATGGGACTTGGCGAGAACTCGCAAGCTGCTTTGATGACCCGAGGTCTGCATGAAATCGCACAACTAGGCAAAGCGCTCGGTGCAAACCCTGTGACTTTCATGGGGCTTGCTGGTGTTGGTGATTTGCTCGCAACCTGTCAGTCACCACTATCGCGCAACCGATCTTTCGGTTTTGCTTTGGCAAGTGGCAAGACAGTTCAAGATGTCATCGCCGAAACTTCAGAAACATGTGAAGCAGTGAAAAGCTGTTTGCCTCTGATGCAACTCGGTCGCGCAAGTGGTGTGGAATTGCCAATCACTTCTGGTGTGGTCGGCGTTGTTCATCGCAATCTGGCACCCGATGAATTGGTTCGCCGCTTTATGGCGCGTGAAACCAAACCAGAAGCAGACTCTGAGTACTAAGAAGGCTCAGCGACTAGCAGCAATTGCTTGTTCTAGATCTGCCCAAAGGTCTTCGACATTTTCGATACCGACTGACAGCCGAATCAAAGTCTGTGGAGTGTCCGGAGATTCGGCTCCCCAGCGATGGCGTCGTTCTAAAGTTGATTCAACTCCACCCAAGCTTGTGGCATGAGTCCAAAGTTTGGTGCTGCTGCAGATTTTCTCTGCTGCATCCACATCACCTTGTGGAACAAAACACACAACTGCACCGGCTCCAGACGCTTGTGAGAAATGCAATGAATGGCCGGGATCGTCTGGCAATCCCACATACAAAACTCTTTCGATTGCAGAATGCTCAGCGAGTCTGTGCGCGATGATTCCCGCGTTCGTTTCTGCTTTATCCATTCGCAGATGAAGAGTTCGCAAACCGCGAAGAGCGAGGAATGTTTCGAGTGTTCCTGGCTGGGTTCCGAGCAACATACGACGATTCTTGAGGTGCGCTGCTAATTCTGGATCTCGTGCTGTCAAAGTTCCGATAAGTGCGTCGGAGTGACCTGCGATGGATTTGGTTGCAGAGTTCATGGAGACGTCGGCACCGAGGTCAAGAGGTCGTTGACGAGCAGGTGACATAAATGTGTTGTCCACAACAACAAGTGCGTTGTTGACTCTCGCTACTTCAACAGCAGCCTTGATGTCGGCAACTTCCATCAAGGGATTGGTCGGAGTTTCAAGCCAGATTAGATCTGCACCATCGGCCGCCGCTGCCACAGCTGCTGAATCGTTGATGACTACTTCGCGAAGTTGGATTCGCCCAGTAGCAGCAAATTCACGAAGGCGATGAACAGTCCCTGGATACGCGTGGTTGGGGGAAACAACAACTGCACCTTGCGGCAAGGTTTCGATCATTGCATTGACAGTGGCAATTCCAGATGAGAACGACACTGTGTGACCGTGTTCGAGTGCGCCCAGTGTCTGTTCGAAAGCTTCAGTGCCGAGGCTGCCATCGCGGATGTAGCCATGATCGGAATCGCCAGCGACAAACGTGGTCGATACGCCAATGGGGAGGTTGACCGCCATACCTGGGGAGTGGGCTGGACGTCCAAGATTGACTGCCAAAGTTTCGTCATGCCATTGTGAATTCGTCGCCATGGCGCGAGCGTAAACGCTTCTGAAACATTTCCTCGTTAGGGTCTGCCTATGGAGAAATCGAAATTCACCGTCGCCGTGGTGTTTGGCGGCCGTTCAAGTGAACACTCGATTTCCTGCATTTCGGCTGCGAGCGTTTTGTCAGCGATCGATCCCGAAGCATTCAACGTCATTGCCGTAGGCATTACGCGCAAGGGTGAGTGGTTCGTTCACTCAGGTAATCCCGACGAACTACGTGCAGTAGATGGAAAACTTCCTGAGATTTCTGCAACTGGTACCCGAGTTCTCTTGTCGACCGATCCGACGATTCGTGGCTTTGTTGCCGTCGACGGATCCGCACTTCCAGATGCATTCACTTCTATTGATGTGGTTTTCCCAGTTCTTCATGGTCCGTATGGCGAAGATGGCACTATCCAAGGTGCATTGGAATTCGCTGGCTTGCCATGTGTGGGTTCATCTGTCTTCGCATCTTCAACTGCGATGGACAAAGCGCATATGAAGGCTGTGTTGATTGCACATGGACTTCCAGTTGGTCCATTCGAAATTGTTTCGGACCGCGATTGGAAATTCGACAAGTCGCAAGCTCTCAAGCGGATCGCTCAACTTGCGTTCCCAGTCTTCGTAAAACCTGCACGCGCGGGTTCCAGTATTGGCATCACAAAAGTCAGCACAGTTGATGCGTTAGAGAACGCAATCGAAATTGCTCGAGTTCATGATCCAAAAGTCATTGTTGAATCTGGTTTAGTGGGTATGCGCGAAATCGAGTGTGGAGTATTGGTCGATCCTCAGGGGGCACCTCGCGCATCAGTTCCGGCAGAAATCATTGTGCATGGCCATGAGTTCTACGACTTCGAAGCAAAATATCTCGAAGACTCTGCAGAGCTCAAAGTTCCGGCAGATCTTGATGAAGTCACAACCCGCAAAGTTCAAGCCGAAGCAATCGCAGCTTTTAACGCTTTGGATTGCGAAGGCTTTGCTCGGTGCGATTTCTTTGTAATGCCAAATGGTGATGTCATCATCAACGAAGTCAACACACTTCCAGGCTTCACTCCTATCTCTATGTTTCCACGAATGTGGCAGGCAAGTGGAATGAGTTATCCCGCAATCGTTGATGCGTTATTGCGCGATGCAATCCGCCGCGGTAGTGGACTTCGTTAGGTCATCAATGTCTAACGACCTTAATGAGTTTGGCGAATTCGCAATCATTTCTCGATTGACTTCTAAGTTTTCAAAGAATCGTTCCGTCATTCTCGGACCAGGCGACGATGCGGCGATCGTTGCCATGCCAGATGGTGATGTTGTTATCTCAACCGACATGGCTGTTGATGGAGTTCATTTTCGTCGCAATTGGTCAACCCCGATTGATATCGGCCGTCGAATCGCCGCGCAGAACTTAGCCGACATCGCAGCGATGGGTGCCTACCCAGTCGCCATGACTGTTGCCATTGCAACTGCAGCCGATACAGACATGGCATGGCTTGAAGGACTTGCAGTCGGTATCGAGATGGAATGTGCAGCAGCAAAGTGCAGTGTGGTTGGCGGCGACATGTCGCGTGGGCAACAGGTGGTTATTTCGATCACCGTTTTGGGTCAACGTCGTGGCTTGCCGGCTATTAAACGAAGTGGCGCCAAGGCAGGAGACATCGTCACCGTCGCAGGCCGGCTTGGTTATTCAGCGGCTGGATTTGCTTGTCTTCAGCGAGGCCATCGCAGTCCTCGCGAGGCCGTCGAAGCCTTCCTCGTACCTCAGCCACCCCTCGCGATGGGCCCGAAGGCGGCTAAGGCTGGAGCTCGCGCCATGATCGATGTCAGTGACGGTCTGGTGGCTGACCTTGGTCATATTGCGCAGGCCAGCAAGGTCTCCATCGACCTTGACCGTGACTTACTGCCAAAGCCGCAGTTTCTCGTTCACCTTGCCAGCGCGATGGGTGAGGAAGTCCTGGAATGGGTGCTTCATGGGGGAGAAGATCACGCTCTCGTGGCGATTTTCCCCAAAAATGTGAGCATTCCGAAAGGTTTTGAGCGCATTGGGGTAGTTCAGCGCCGCGCCGCTGACTCACCAAGTGAGCCATACGTGACCTTGAACGGCCGCGAAATCACGGGCAAAGCCGGTCACGACCACTTCAGCTAGGACCCTCGTTTTGGGGTTGGGCGGCTTTTCGGCTAATCTTCGCCCCGCGTGATGGCTGTTTTGGCCCTCACATTCTGACTTATCTACTACAAGGAGATCCATCGTGGCTTCCAACTGCGACGTCTGCGGCAAGGGCCCTGGCTTTGGGCACTCAATCTCGCATTCGCATATCCGCAACAAGCGCCGTTGGAATCCAAACATCCAGCGCGTTCGTGCCATCATCTCTGGCACCCCAAAGCGTGTGAATGTCTGCGTTTCCTGCCTCAAAGCTGGCAAGGTAACTCGCGCCATCTAATTACGGACTGCTCAACAACCGCCCTGCCTCGCGCATGGCGGTTGTTGTTTTATGCAGACCAACAGTCTGAGTCGCTACCCTTTCGGATAGGAACTCACGTCAACCAAGATCGAAGGAAGGGATACATATGACTCCCGCCTTTGAAGCGCACATTGTTCGTCGATGGGCAGCTGCTGGGGTTCATATCCTTCGTGAACATCGATCCGAACTCAACGCACTTAATGTGTATCCAGTTCCAGATGGTGACACAGGCACAAATCTTTATTTAACGTTCGCAGCTGCTGCCGAAGCAGAGTCCAACCGAACCGGTGACTCCAACGATGTTGTGGATGCACTCACTGCGATGGCTCGAGGTGCACTCTTAGGAGCACGCGGAAATAGTGGTGTGATTCTTGCCCAAAGTCTCTCGGGGTTTGCGAAGGCTGCACAGACTGCTTCTCAAGCTTCACAACAATTAACACTTACAACGTTGTTGAAAGCTGGCGCAGTTGCAGCGCGTAGTGCGATGGAAAGTCCACAAGAAGGAACCGCACTTACAGTTCTTGATGCGGCGGCTAACGCAAGTGCTCGCGAACCTGGTGCCGCCGCAGTAGCTGCGCGTCATGCGCTGCGCCGAACACCAGAAATGTTGGAAGCTTTACAACTTGCTGGTGTGGTGGATGCTGGTGGTCGAGGAGTTGTTCTCCTACTCGACGCACTGAATTCTGTATGGCATGACACAGACCTCACTTCACCAGCTGAAGGTTTTGTGCCGCTATCAGTTCCCCAACTTCAATCGTGCACAGCGGACGCAGCATACGAATTGATGTTCATCACCAATGCTGATGTTGCACACGATGTCAGTGCGAAAATATCTGAATATGGGGTGAGTCTTGCTGTAACAACTGGCGTCGATTTATCTCAGATTCACATTCACTGTGATGATCCCGAATACGTGATTCGTGTTGCCGAGAATTTTGCACCAGTGCGCAACATTCGCATCGAAAAACTTGCAAACAACACCGTGGTACGTAGACGATTGATTGCACAGGCTTTCGGTAGTGGAATCGTTCAACTACTTGCAGAAGCGAATGTGGTTGTCGTGGCCGCTGAACCTGATTCGCGCCCAAGCGTGCAAGATTTTGTTTCGGCGGCTATCAAGGCAAATGCATCACAAGTTATTTTGCTTCCCAGCGATAAAGATTCACTCAAAGTTGCGCAACTAGCCGCAGCTGAAATTGAAGCTGAAGATATTGAATGTCACGTAGTGCCGACCATTTCAATCCAACAAACTCTTGCCGCAGTCTCTGTTTCAGATCCTCAGGCAGATATGCGGGATGAGATTGAGGTGCTCTCATCTGCGGCACGTGCGGTTACAAGTATTGGACTCACGCGGGCTAGTAGAACAACAGGCTCACTGAAAGGTGAAATTGCCGAAGGTGATGTGCTGAGTTTTCTCAACGGAGAACTTCACGCTTCGAACAAAACTTTCAAAGAAGCACTGTCTCAATTGATTGCGACGGTCGAATCTGCAGAACTCGTGACGGTGATTCCGGGTCGAGACCTGACAGAAGATCAACAAACCACACTCACTCACCTTCTCCAACAGAAGTTTCCGAATGCAGAAATTGCAACCATCGCAGGTCGGCAAGATGTGTGGACGCTGTTAGTGGGTCTTGAATAATGCACGGACTCAACTCAACTCTCAAAGAAGTGCTTGGTGGGCGAACCGCCACTGCACTAGCGAAGGCTTTCGACATCATCACTGTCGAAGATCTCCTTCGACATTTCCCTCGTCGTTATGCCGAACGCGGCGAATTGACTGACATGTCGAGCCTTCAGGTTGATGAACATGTCACTGTGATGGCAGACATCGTGTCTGTGACTAAACGTCCGATGCGACAACGCAAAGGAAGTTTGTTGGAAGTTGTTGTTAGCGATGGCAAAAATTCCATGAAGCTCACCTTTTTTAATCAGGATTTTCGCGAGAATCAACTTAAAGTGGGTCGACGCGGATTGTTCAGCGGAAAAGTGAGTGTTTTCAACAACACGAGACAACTTCAGCATCCTGTCTATGTTCTCATTCCATCTGATTCAGAACCGGATCCAGAAGCAGTCGCTGCATTCGCTCGACCATTGATTCCTGTGTATCCAGCGACGTCCACAGTTTCTTCTTGGGTGATCGAAAAGGCAGTTGATATCGTCTTTGATGGACTTGATCCACTCATCAAAGATGTCATTCCAGATGACTTGATCGCTCAGCACAAATTCTCGGATTTGATTACAGCATTCAAAAATATCCATCACCCAGCGACGCGAGCTGACATCAAATCCGCAACTGCACGTTTTGCCTATGAAGAAGCGTTGACGTATCAAGTCATTTTGGCTCAAAGGCGTGCAGATCTTGCTGCCGAGTCAGCAACGCCTCGAGCGCGTAAACCTGGGGGAGCGCTCGAACATTTCGATCGCAATCTTCCCTTCACCTTGACCGCTGGTCAGGTGAATGTGTGTGAAGAAATTTTCACGGACATGGAACAGGCGCACCCGATGCACCGCTTGGTGCAGGGTGAAGTTGGTAGCGGTAAAACTGTGTGCGCGTTGCGTGCGATGTTGGCGGTAGTGGATTCTGGTGGGCAAGCTGCATTGCTTGCACCAACAGAAGTCTTAGCGCAGCAGCACTATCGCTCGATACGCGCGATGCTGGGTGACATCGCAACCGAAGAGTCAATTTTCGACAAGCAAAATTCGTACTCGACAAAAGTCGCACTCCTTACAGGTTCACTCAAGACTGCAGCAAAACGTTCTGCAAATCTGGATATCGTGAGTGGGGCCGCGGGAATCGTGATTGGTACCCATGCCATCTTGCAACAACATGTGGACTTTCACGAATTAGGTCTCGTAGTTGTTGACGAGCAACATCGCTTTGGTGTTGAGCAACGTGCCGCGCTTGCTGCAAAAGCTCCAGAAGACACTCGACCACACGTGTTGGTGATGACTGCAACTCCAATTCCACGAACAGTTGCAATGACTGTTTTTGGCGATCTTGATATTTCGACTTTGTCCGAACTGCCAGCTGGTCGTTCACCGATTGCGACGCATCTAGTTCCAGCGGCAGAAAAACCTCAATTCCTAGAGCGTACCTGGCAACGAGTTCGTGAAGAGGTAGCTAAGGGCCATCAGGTGTATGTCGTGTGTCCTCGCATCGCATCGAACGAAAGCGAAGACTCAGACGAGTTGCTGTCTGATCCAGCGGACTTGACCGGAACGCTCTCTAACGTCGAAGACATGTTTGTGAAATTGCAGCAAGGTCCGCTCTTCGGTTTGCGCATTGCAAAGCTGCATGGACAAATGCATCCGGACGAAAAAGATGAAGTAATGAAATCTTTCGCAGCTTGTCTTATTGATGTAGTGATTGCAACTACAGTGATTGAAGTCGGTGTTGACGTTCCAAACGCTAGCGTCATGGTGATCATGGATGCGGATCGTTTTGGTGTTTCGCAGCTTCATCAGTTGCGCGGTCGAGTTGGTCGAGGTGGAGTTCCAGGTTTGTGTCTGCTCGTTACTTACACACTTGAGGATTCAACAGCTCGCCGCCGACTAGACGCGGTGTGTGCAACTACCGATGGCTTTGAACTTTCGCGAGTGGATCTCGAACAGCGTCGTGAAGGTGATGTGCTTGGCGCATCGCAGAGTGGTCGACGATCTAGTCTCAAAATTCTTAATGTGCTGCGCGATGAGGAAATTATCGAATCCGCACGTCTCGATGCAATGGAGATCATTGCAGTGGATCACAAACTCGATAATCATCTGCCTATGAAGAAACGTATCTTCGAAGTGCTTGAAGACGAACGCGCAACTTATCTGGATAAGGCTTAGCTATGACTCGCATCATTGCCGGAACTGCGCGCGGACGATCTCTTGATGTCCCAAAAACTGGTACGCGCCCAACGTCAGATCGCGTGCGAGAAGCAATCTTTTCCTCACTCGGACATCGTTTGGGTAATTGGGTCAATGTGCAGGTGCTTGATTTGTACGCTGGTTCTGCAGCCTTTAGCTTTGAAGCATTGTCTCGAGGTGCATCCACCGCTACCGCAATCGAAAAAGATCGTCATGCTTGCGATGTGATTCGAAAAAACTCCATGCACCTTCAACTTCCGCTGACGGTAGTTTGTGACGATGTAAGTCGCGCACTTCTTCGCGCAAGTTCTCACGCATACGATCTGGTTTTTCTTGACCCTCCGTACGAGATGCAATCCGATGCACTGAGTGCGAATCTCGAGTTATTAGTTTCCAACGGCTATGTAGGGCCAGATTCAATCGTTGTGATTGAGCGCAGTCGCCGTTCCGAGGAGCTGAACCTGCCTGAGGTTTTGAGCGTTGCTGACGACCGTTTACACGGGGAAACCCGAGTTATTACCGCTGTTTGGTAAGTTCGCCTACTCAGGCAAGCTCAACTCAAGGAGCATTCATGCGCAGTGCTGTGTGTCCGGGATCATTCGATCCCGTAACCAACGGTCATATTGACGTGTTTGGACGCGCAGCCGAAATGTTTGATCATGTTTCGATTGCAGTGCTTACTAACAGCACCAAAACAGCGATGTTCACTATTGAAGAGCGAATCGCAATGCTCACTGAAGCAGTAGCTCCTTGGAAGAATATTTCCGTCACTACATTCGAAGGTTTGCTCGTTGACTTTTGTCGAGAGCATTCAATTCCAGTGATTGTTAAAGGTTTACGTGCAGTTTCTGACTTTGATTACGAATTGCAAATGGCCCAAATGAATTATCGTTTGGCTCAAGTCGAAACTTCATTTATTGCAACAAATCCTGAATATGGCTACCTGTCATCTTCTTTGATCAAAGAAATCAGCCGAAATGGTGGCGATGTTTCTGGACTCGTGCCAGACAACGTTTTAGAGGCATTGCGTTCGCGCCGTGCCCAAGGAGGCAAATCATGAAGGTCCGTCCAATAGTCGAAGATCTACTCGCGGTTGTGCAAGAAGCCAAAGCGATGCCTCTGTCGCAATCGTGCATTGTTAATCGCCAGGAACTCCTCAGCTTGCTCGGTGAACTCCAAGAAGCATTGCCGGCAGAACTCAGCCAAGCCTCAACTTTGCTCAAAGAGCGTGAAAACGTCATCGAAGACGCATACGCAGAGGCCAACCGCATTGTTGAGCTCGCACATGCCGAAGCTGCCGCTCTGATCTCCAAGGAGCGCATCTACAAAGAGGCGCTTGCCGAAATTGAGCGCCTTCGCACCGCAAATGACGAGGAAATCCTGCGTCAGCGCCGTGAACTTGATGATTACGTAGACGCCAAGTTAGCCGCTTTCGAGGCTGCTTTGACCAAGACTTTGACCGCAGTTCAGGTTGGACGGGAGCGCACAGCCGTGCGCCTCCAAGCAGAACTCACCGCTGAGGACGGCCATCACGATCCAGGCAATTTCTTCGGCGACTGGAGTGATCCACGCCCGTAAGGGGTTTTTGAGAGATTCTGGGGGAGTTTTCTGCCCTCACGAATTCCCCTTCCACAGGGTCCGTTTTGGGCTTAGGCGTGGAGTCGGGTAACCTCCGCCTTCGGTCCACAGGGCCAAGAACTACTGCTCAGCATCTGTGAGGACACCCTGAACACCCTCGATCCGCGCGACGC
>JBEBBR010000056.1:0-2689 GCA_041158285.1 Actinomycetota bacterium | reverse complement strand
CAAAGAAAAAGTCAGCCGCTACGCTGCAAATCTATTCCAGGATGTAAAGATCGACTCTGATGGCGATCTGGTAATTTCCTACGAATCTACAATCATGTTTGTTCGTGTTATCGAAAGAGATCTTGATCAAAAAGGGCTTGATTTTTACAACAAGTTCTCTCTTTCAACAACCGTGATCAGAGTATGGGCCGTCGCCTTAGTGGAACTTAAACCATCTGCGGAATTGTTTAAGTGGGTCGCCACTGAGGGTCAAGAGTTCTTTTACGGCGCTTTCTACCTCAATGAATCAAAAGACGGAACATACGAACTCGTTTTTCAATTGAACCTTCCTGGTGATGAATTAGACCAGGGTGAACTAAACAGCGCCTTAATTTCCATTGCTAATGGTGCGGATGATCTTGATGAAGAATTGCAGAAACGATTTGGTGGAAAGCGGATCGCAGATCTCTGATATATATGGCTACCAATAGAACACTGGAAGAGAAATCGCTTGCATTGTTGAAAAAATTTGACCAAGGAGAGATGCGGCCAGAGCACGTATTACTAGCTGCAATTGCGCTTTACGGGAACGAAGATCCAGATTTTGTTTCTTCAAGAAATTCGTTAACCGCATCAGTCAAAGAATTTCGTGGGCTGGGTAATTTCGGAAATAATCTCTCAATTTCCGAAGAAGCTCAGGGACTTTTGTCTCAAATCTACTCCAAATCGCAACTTTTAGTTGCATTGCAATTGGGCATTTCAGGTAACCAGGTGTCGACTGACAACGCGATCTCTGCAACAACTCCGAGTCCTGAAGTTCCAAATCTTGAGGAAGCGCTTCACAAACTTAACTCACTAACAGGATTAGAAAGTGTCAAGAACCGAGTAAAGACGCTTGTCTCAGTCCACCAAGCAAATCAAATACGTGTTCAGGATGGCGCCCCTTCAGTTGATCAAGGGTTGCACATTGTGTTCACTGGTTCACCAGGAACCGGAAAAACTACGGTTGCTCGAATAATGGCTGATATTTACCGTTCTATTGGTTTACTCCCTAAAGGGCACTTAGTAGAAGTTAGTCGTCACGATCTAGTCGCTGGCTATGTAGGACAGACTGCATTGAAGGTTCAAGAGGTTGTTGAACAAGCTGAGGGAGGAGTGCTTTTTATAGATGAAGCGTATGCATTATCCAATGACAGCCGGTATGGATTTGGAGACGAAGCCATTGCAACGTTGGTCAAGGAAATGGAGGACCGCAGAGGTTCTCTCGCCGTAATTGCAGCAGGGTACAAAGAGGAGATGAAGCTTTTTGTTGAAAGTAACCCCGGGCTAAAGTCGCGGTTCAAAACTACGATTGACTTCCCTGACTACTCGCCAAAAGAACTTGCTGAGATTTACATTGCGTTGGCGAACGATCATCAAATAAGCATCGAGCCCAAACTGGTCGAAGCCTTACCCGACATTTTGGTTTCCGCTTCAAATGATGCGGTGGCAGGTAATGCTCGATTTGTACGGAATTTATTCGAAGAGTCATTTGCCAACATGGCGACCCGCGCTGGTGAAGATGGATTAATAGAGAAACATGAATTGGAGGTCTTGAAATATGAAGACATTCCAAAGAACCTAAAAATCCTAAAGAGTAATTTCGGGTTTAACTGAGTCTGATTACTGCTCGATTTCAAAGCCGGACATGCGCCATGTGCCAGTTCCACCGACCACATTGGTCACGTCATAACCCTGTTGTTCAAGCCACATGCACGATTGAGCTGATCGGCCGCCAGCTTCGCAGATGACATACATCGGCTCCATGCGAGGAAGCTCACTCACCCGAAGTGGAATCAGAGCCATTGGAATCGACACCGCACCTGGAACATGACCGGCTGCAAATTCATGAACTTCGCGAACATCAAGGATGAATGGCGAACCCGCATCCTTGAGCGCCTTGAGTTCTTCAACTGTGATCTGCTTGAGCATCATGCAACCTTCCGTCAATGTGATTGGTGCCCGCAGCAGGATTTGAACCTGCGGCCTTCTGCTCCGGAGGCAGACGCTCTATCCCCTGAGCTATGCGGGCGCAGCGGTAGCCCAAGCGTACTCGGGGGAGCGTGAACGCTCGTTCGTTAGGCTGTGGCGGTATGACGCCCGAAAAACTTGGTGAACACGTACTTGAAAGCCTCAAAGCCTGCCTTTCGAATGGCACTTTGTCTTTCGATGCTGCATTAGTACCAACAGTCACCAAAGTTGAACGTCCAAAACAACGTGAACATGGTGACTGGGCTACGAACATCGCAATGCAACTCGCAAAACCAGCAGGTCTTGCCCCCCGCGCCATCGCAGACGCGCTCGTAGTCGAACTCGGTAAGGTCGAAGGAATTGCTGCGGTCAGTGTTGCAGGTCCTGGATTCATCAACATTTCACTAGATGCATCAGCAGCCGGCGAACTTGCTCGCACAATCCTCGCTGCGGGTGATCAGTTTGGTCAGAGCACAAAACTTGCTGGCGAAGTCATCAACGTCGAATTCATCAGCGCCAACCCAACTGGCCCACTCCATTTAGGTCACACTCGTTGGGCCGCAGTTGGTGATGCGATCGCACGTGTGCTCGCAGCAGCTGGTGCAAAAGTTGCTCGCGAGTTTTATATCAATGACCGCGGTGTGCAGATGGACAAATTTGGACAGTCAGTTATGGCGGTTGCAAATGGTCAGCCAGTTCC
>JBEBBR010000055.1:0-29220 GCA_041158285.1 Actinomycetota bacterium | reverse complement strand
GAACCATTCAAAGTTGAATTGATTGGTATCAAAGGTGGCGCTGACTCTGATGTGATGGAGGTCGGCGGTGCCGAACTCACCATCTATGACAATGTCGATCCGCGTACCGGTGAAACCTGCTGGGGCGATCTTTGCCGTGGGCCACATGTACCAGACACTCGTTACATCGTTCCGAACGCATTCAAACTTATGCGTACCGCAGCTGCATACTGGAGAGGTTCTGAAAAGAATCCACAATTGCAACGCGTCTACGGAACCGCATGGCCATCCAAAGATGATCTTCGTGCATACCTCGATGCAATCGCTGAAGCTGAACGTCGCGATCACCGCAAGCTAGGAACCGAATTAGATCTCTTTTCTTTTCCTGACGAAATCGGTAGCGGTCTCGCAGTGTTCCATCCCAAAGGTGGAATTGTTCGTCGGGCGATGGAGGATTACTCGCGCGAACGTCACAAAGCAGCGGGTTATGAATTTGTCTACACACCTCACATTACGAAATCAAACCTCTTTGAACTTTCTGGCCATCTAGGTTTCTATAAAGATGCCATGTTCCCAGCAATGAAGCTTGACGAAGAGCTCGACGAAGATGGAAACGTTCGTAAGCCAGGTCAGGACTACTACCTCAAACCAATGAACTGCCCGTTCCACAATTTGATCTTCCGTTCCCGTGGTCGTTCGTACCGTGAACTGCCACTTCGTTTATTTGAATTTGGATCTGTCTACCGCTACGAAAAGAGCGGTGTGGTTCATGGTCTGACTCGCGTTCGCGGTATGACTCAAGATGATGCACATATCTATTGCAGTCGCGAACAGATGCAAGACGAGCTCAAGAATCTTTTGACCTTCGTTCTTAACCTTCTGCGTGACTATGGTTTGAATGATTTCTATCTCGAACTCTCAACCCGTAACGAAGAAAAATTCGTGGGTTCAGATGAAGATTGGGCCGAAGCAACTGCCGCACTCAGCGAAGCTGCAGCAGCAAGTGGCCTTGATTTGGTTCCGGATCCAGGTGGCGCGGCTTTCTATGGACCAAAGATCAGCGTCCAAGCAAAAGACGCGATTGGTCGCACCTGGCAGATGTCCACTATTCAGGTGGACTTCCAGATGCCACAGCGATTTGGTCTTGAATACACCGCAAGTGATGGCAGCCGCCAACAGCCAATCATGATTCACCGCGCGTTGTTCGGTTCGATTGAACGATTCTTTGGTGTACTTCTCGAACACTATGCAGGTGCATTCCCAGCTTGGCTGGCTCCTGTGCAGGTTGTTGGAATTCCAATTGCAGAGGCACATAACGAATACCTCCATGATGTGGCTGCAAAGCTTCGCGCTCGCGGTGTTCGTGTTGAAGTCGACACTTCAGATGACCGCATGCAGAAGAAGATTCGTAACGCGCAACAACAGAAGATTCCATTTATGTTGATTGCTGGAGACGAAGATATCGCTAAGGGTGCAGTGTCCTTCAGATATCGCAACGGTGACCAAAACAATGGTGTGCTCATCGACGATGCGATTGAAGAAATTGTCTCCGCGATAGAGCAGCGGATCTAGGTTCATCATGACTGAGGCATGGGAGCGCTTATGGGCGCCACATCGAATTGAATACATCAAAGCTGGTGTAGCGCCTCACGTTGATGATTGTCCTTTCTGCAAAGTTCCAACACTTTCTGATGAAGAGGGTTTGATTGTTCATCGAGGCGAACATGCCTACGTTGTTCTGAATCTTTATCCATACAACACTGGACATCTTTTGGTGTGTCCTTACCGTCACTTCGGAGACTATTCAGAAGCAACCGAAATTGAAACTGCTGAAATCGCAGCGCTCACCCAAAAAGCAATGCGCGTAATCCGCAGCGTTTCCGGTGCACACGGTTTCAATATTGGAATGAATCAAGGTGCACTCGCAGGCGCAGGTATCGCTGCACACCTACATCAACATGTGGTTCCGCGATGGAGTGGCGATGCCAACTTCATGCCAGTCATTGGTTCAACAAAAGTTATGCCTCAGTTGTTGAGTGAGACCAGAGATCTTTTCTCAAAGGCATGGCGCGATGCTTGATAACAACAAGGCCCGTGCGATTGCCGCAAATGTGGTGGATCCCATCGCACGTGGATTGCTTCGACTCAACATCTCTGCAAACACTGTGACATTCGTTGCATCACTTTCTGTATCGGTCATTGTTTTAATGACCTGGTCTTTTGGAAACTTCGCAATTGGGTTAGCGCTCTGTGTGCCATTTGTTGCCGGAGATCTCTTAGACGGAACCATGGCACGAATGTCCGGATCCTCAACTCCATGGGGCGGTTTTCTCGATAGCGTAATGGATCGTGTCACTGATGCAGCGATGATTGCGGCACTAGGTTTTTGGTTTGTTTCTGAGCAGAACATTGCAGGTGCCAGCTATGCGATGGCTGCGCTTGTTACTGGGTCGCTTATTCCTTACATCCGTGCAAAGTCTGAATCGGTTGGAATTGCCTGCAAGGTCGGCATCATGGAACGTAGTGAACGACTGCTGGTTGTGGTTGGTTCTGTGCTACTTGCTGCTTTGGGTTATCCGCATGTGATTGCGATTGGACTCGCTGTACTGACATTTCTTAACGTCGTCACTGTTATTCAGCGAATGGTTGCTGTGTACCGCGGTGTTGCTGAATGAGCTTGCAAGAGCGCTTTTTGGTTCTCGCTTTCAAAGCGGGATGGTGGACCGGCAAGTACGTTCCTGAATCGATCATGCGTTCGTTTTTCAAATTCTTTGGTCGTCAATTCTTTGCCCGCGATGGTGTCTCGATCAAACGACTCAAGTTCAATCTGAGTCGCGTGTCAGGTTTTGCTCCAGACAGTAAAGAAGTCTCAGATCTAGCTCGACAAACTATTGATTCATATTTTCGCTACTGGTGCGAAATGTTTCGAATTTCAAATTGGACTAATGAAAACATTCAATCTCGCACCAAACTCATAAACGAAAACATTCCGCTGGACCTCATCAAGTCTGGAAAAGGATTTGTTGTTGTTGCCACACATTCAGGTAACTGGGATCACGCTGGAGCCTGGGCGGCACATGCCTTCGGCTCGCTGATCACAGTTGCTGAGCGACTCAAGCCAGAACAATTATTCGAAGCGTTCGTTACAGCACGTGCAAAGCATCACATCGAGATTTTGCCACATCGCGGTGGAGCGCGACCTGCGTTTGAAATTCTGTCTGAACGCATTGTGCAAGGCAAGCCTGTTGCCCTGGCATGCGATCGAGATCTTTCACGCGGTGGAATTGAAGTGACATTCTTGGGTCACACAACCAAAATGCCTGCTGGTCCCGCAAAACTTGCTCTCGAGTCAGGCGCTGAAATCATTCCTGTTTCTATTTCTTTTGATGGGCCAGACACAGTGCTCGAGTTCTTCCCAGCTTTGGAGTGGGATCAGAACACCATCGAGGCAGTCACTCAATCTATGGCAACAAGTTTTGAACAGATTGTTCGTGCCCACCCAACCAGTTGGCACATGCTGCAACAATTATGGCTTGATCATCCTGCTGCGTGGGGAGGTAAGTCACGATGAAAATCGGCATTGTGTGCCCATACGACTGGTCGGTCCCTGGTGGGGTGCAAGCACATATTTATGACTTAGCTCTCGAATTAATGGAACGCGGACACAGCGTCAGCGTTCTTGCCCCAACGTCGAGTGATGACCCATTGCCTGATTGGGTTGTTTCAGGTGGAGACTCAATCGCCATCTCATATAACGGTTCTGTTGCCCGATTGGCTTTCGGTTTTAGAGCAACACAAAAGGTTCGCAAGTGGATTCGCAATGGCAATTTCGATGTATTGCATGTGCATGAACCACTTTCGCCAAGTCTTTCGGCTTTAGCTTGTTGGGCAGCGGTCGGCCCAGTTGTTGCCACTTTCCACTCATCAATGGATCGTTCCCGCATTCTCAGTGCAGGATATGGATTGGCACAGACGGCACTCGAAAAAATCACGGCTCGGATCGCAGTTAGTGAATTAGCCCGCAATACCATTGTCGAACATGTCGGGGGAGATGCAGTCCTTATTCCTAACGGTGTGCACGTGAAGAATTTCGCAGATGTTGAGCCGTTTGATGGTGGACGAAATCCACAGCAAATTGCATTCCTCGGTCGACTCGAAGAACCGCGAAAAGGTTTTTCCATTTTGCTCGAAGCTTTCGGTTTGATTGCCGATGAGTTTCCAGAAGTTCGGTTGTTGGTTGCTGGCCCCGGTGATGGTGAAAGCGCCACCGAAGAATTGCCGGACACTTTGAAACAACGCATCACATTCTTGGGGCGAGTTTCTGATCATGACAAAGCGCGCATGCTTCGCTCAAGTGGAATCTATGTTGCCCCGAACACTGGTGGCGAATCTTTTGGCATTGTTTTGCTTGAAGCAATGGCATGTAAAACACCTGTAATCGCAAGTGACCTACCTGCATTTGTACGAGTCCTCGATTACGGCCGTGCTGGATTAATTTTTGAAAACGAATCTGCTGCAGCCCTTGCGGATTCATTGCGGAAACTTTTACAAGATCCACAGATGGGTTCGCAGTTTGCTGCGGATGGATTCGATCGTGTTCAAGAATTCGATTGGAGTCGAGTAGCAACCCAAATTCTTGACGTCTATGCAACTGTTGTCGAAGGCTCTGGACCAGTGCAAGAAGATTTGCGTGGACAAATTGTTGGAAGATTGGCGCCTGATATTCCATGACAAACTCCCAATTGATAATTGCTTTCCTGGTTATCGCATTCTTCGTATGGCGATTTTCTAGTATCGCTGGTCGACTTGATCGAGTTCACATTAGGCGTGATCAGGCAGCAATTTCTCTCGAGCTTCAACTTGCACGTCGTGCAAGTTCAGTGTCGAAATTGTTGGTTCTCAATCTGCTTGACCCAGTGAGTGCAAATATTCTCGCCGAAGAAGTTGAACGAGTCACAACAGCTGCTGAACGTTCGCAATCAGAATACATTTTTGCCGAAAGCGAATTCACTAAAGCCCTCGTCGCAGTTTTCGATGATGCCGATGCGGTCGCCGAACTCGCAGCCGCGACTGACACTCGAAGCATTTTGTCGGATCTGGCTCAGGCCTGTCGTCGGGTGCAACTCGCTAGACGTTTTCACAATGACGCGGTCGGTGCAGCACAATTGCTCCATAGACGCAAAGTTGTACGTTGGTTTCGTTTGGCGGGACACACCGATGTGCCGACAGCATTAGACATGGATGACTCGGTTCCAGTTGGTTTGGAGATATTTGCATGAAGGTAATTCGATTAGTCGGCATTCTTGCTATGGCTGGTCTCGCTGCTTGTTCTTCACCAAGTCAACCTTCCGCAACGAGTTCATCGCCGACTCCAAGCGAAACTCAGTGCTGGACTTCACCTCTCACCGGACTTTGCGCAGACGAGACAATTCCAGTTCTCGTAGTCAAAATTGATGACGTCAAACAAGCTCGACCTCAGTACGCACTTAATGAAGCCGATCTCGTCATCGTCGAACCGGTTGAAGGAGGGCTAACTCGTTTGTTCGCTGTGTACCAATCGCAGCAGCCTGTTCGCGTTGGTCCGGTCCGCAGTGCTCGCATTACTGACACAGATTTAGTGCAAGCTTTTGGTAAGCCAGGTTTTGCCTATTCAGGTTCGATGACCAAATTGCGTCCGTACCTTGAAGCCGCATCCATGCAACTCGTTGGAGCGCCGCAAGGCGGCGATGGATATTCCCGTGACACGACTCGCAACGCGCCTCACAATTACATTGGTGATTATCAAACTTTGTTAGCAAGAATCGATGATCCAGCCGCTGCGTTATTGCAACCGACTTCAAGTTGGAAAATCAGTGAGACTCCTACGGCAGGCGTCCCTACCAAGAACGTTGTAGTTGGGTGGCCAGCATCTGAAAAGACTTTCGTCTGGGACAACGCCCTCAAAGCTTGGAAGATCAAGGTCTACGACTCCAAATTGATTTCACTGCACTGCTGCGATGTGGTTGAGGAACGCGCTACGACCACCAATGTTTTCATCATGTCCACCTACCTTCTAGATAGCCCATTTGGCGATAAGACCGGTGCCCGAACTCCATACCCAGAAACCATCGGGCAGGGCACAGGATGGGTTTTGACCAACGGCCAGACCATTGAGGCTGTGTGGAAGCGTCCGCTCGGAACAGATTTGCCTCGCTGGTACACCAAAGCTGGCCAGGAAATCGCCGTAGCAGCTGGAAACTCGTGGTGGCTTGTGACCACAGAGAGCACTGATGTGAAAATCAACACGGTTGAACCTACGAAATCACCTTCACCCTCAGCCAGTGCAAGCAAGTCCTGAGATCTCCCCGTACCATTCACCCATTCGTACTTCGTTATCCAGCGAGACTTAAGAGGCACAAAAGTGAGCACCAATAAATCTTCAGACGCACCAGTTGTCGGAACCGCCCGTGTAAAGCGCGGTATGGCCGAGATGCTTAAAGGCGGCGTCATCATGGACGTGGTCGATGCGACCCAAGCCAAGATTGCCGAAGATGCTGGTGCTGTCGCGGTCATGGCACTTGAGCGCGTTCCTGCTGACATTCGTGCGCAGGGTGGCGTTGCCCGCATGTCCGATCCAGACATGATCGATCAGATCATCTCTGCTGTGTCCATTCCGGTTATGGCTAAGGCTCGCATCGGTCATTTTGTTGAGGCTCAGATTCTTCAGACCCTCGGTGTTGATTACATCGATGAGTCCGAAGTTCTTACACCTGCTGATTACTCCAACCACATCGACAAGTGGCAGTACACAGTTCCATTCGTGTGTGGTGCGACCAACCTTGGTGAAGCACTTCGCCGCATCAACGAAGGTGCAGCAATGATTCGCTCTAAGGGTGAAGCTGGAACTGGTGACGTTTCAAACGCAACCACTCACATGCGCAAAATTGGTGCAGAGATTCGCGCACTTAGCTCCATGCGTGAAGACGAACTTTATGTTGCAGCTAAAGAACTTCAGGCTCCGTACGAACTCGTTCGCGAAGTTGCTGAAAAGGGCGCTTTGCCAGTTGTGTTGTTCACTGCCGGTGGCATCGCAACACCAGCTGACGCCGCAATGATGATGCAGCTTGGTGCTGATGGTGTTTTCGTTGGCTCAGGTATTTTCAACTACGGACCAGGAAAACCTGCAAGTCCAGCTGATGCTGCTTCCCGCGCTTCAGCAATCGTCAAAGCAACTACTGCCTTCAATGATCCTGACACTCTTGCAAAAGTTTCTCGTGGACTTGGTCAAGCAATGGTTGGAATCAGCGTTGCAGACATTCCAGTTCCTCATCGTCTGGCTGAGCGCGGCTGGTAATGCGCCCGGCAATTGGAGTGCTCGCACTTCAGGGAGATTTCCGCGAACACGTTCACGCTCTTCAACGTTGCGGAATAGACAATCCGGTTTTGGTTCGTACTCCACGAGACTTGGCGTCGGTTCAGGCAGTCATCGTTCCTGGTGGTGAATCAACCGCGATTTCAAAACTTGCTGTTGCATTCGAAGTTCTTGAACCAATGCGTCAACGAATCGCTGCGGGTATGCCGGTCTATGGATCTTGCGCAGGAATGATCATGCTCGCTAACAACATTCTTGATGCGCGCTCAGAGCAAACCTCGTTTGGTGGACTAGATATATCTGTGCGCCGAAATGCTTTCGGTCGCCAGGTCGATAGTTTCGAAGCAGATCTCCATGCTCCGGCTTGGGGAGAAGATGCCCTGAAGGCTGTCTTCATCCGAGCACCGTGGGTTGAATCGCACGGCCCAGATGTCGAGGTTTTGGCCCGCGTCGAATCCGGTCCACATGAAGGTGCAGTGGTTGCTGTGGCACAAAACCACGTGATGGCAACCTCATTCCACCCCGAATTAACCACCGATGATCGAGTTCATTCATACTTCATCCATACTGTTGAAAATCGCGCATAGCGAGTCAGAGAGGCATTCACCATGTCAGGCCATTCCAAATGGGCAACCACCAAGCACAAAAAAGCTGCAATTGACTCCAAGCGAGGCAAACTTTTCGCCAAACTTGTGAAGCAAATTGAGGTTTCGGCTCGTACTGGTGGTGCAGATCCTGCAGGTAACCCAACTCTCTACGACGCAATTCAAAAAGCGCGTAAAGCATCTGTGCCAAACGACAACATCGAACGCGCACTCAAGCGCGGATCAGGTGCCGAAGCCGGTGGCGCTGACTGGCAAACGATTATGTATGAAGGTTACGGCCCCAACGGTGTTGCTGTGTTGATCGAATGTCTTACTGACAATCGCAACCGCGCCGCTGGTGAAGTTCGTACCGCAATGGGTAAGAACAATGGAAACATGGCAGACCCAGGTTCTGTGTCATACATGTTCAGCCGTAAAGGTGTCATCATCGTTCCAAAAGCGGGACTAACTGAAGATGATGTTTTGTCGGCAGTTCTCGAAGCTGGCGCCGAAGAAGTTAACGATCTTGGTGAAGTTTTCGAAGTTATTTCCGAACCAAACGACATGGTCGGAGTTCGTGAAGCACTTCAGGCTGCAGGTATCGACTATGACTCAGCAGATTCATCATTGGTGCCAAGTGTGACTGTTCCACTTGATGCCGATGGCGCACGCAAGATTTTCAAACTCATCGATGCTCTCGAAGATAGCGACGACGTTCAAAATGTGTACGCAAACTTTGATGTTGCCGACGAGGTAATGGCCGAACTCGACTGACATGGAAATTCCTCTATTTTCTGTGCCGCTATCCGGATGGGATTTGGCGACATGGCGAATAGGGGAGAGCGATCCATCACTTCGTTCGACCGTTGTTGGAATCATCGAACTCGAAGGTCATCCGCAACTTTCAGTTATTCGCGAACGAGCACTCAAAGCCACTCAACATCATCCAGTTCTTCGGTGTCATGTCGAAGTCGTTGAAGGTGTTGCACATCTCGTTGAATTAGCGACTCTCGATTTCGCGAAACTCGTAGTCGAACATTTTGATGTCACTGATATTTCTGCTTTTGCGAAAGACTGTACCAACTCCGATTTTGAATTGAATTTGCCACTCTGGCGACTGCACATAGTTCGAAAGTCTCAACGAACTTTCGTAGTCGCTGCCTTACATCACTCAATTTCAGATGGAAATGGTGCACTCGCTTTAGCAGGGTTTTTGTTCGATGAGAATCACGGCATTGAGTCTCAGAAAGTTGAATTTGGCAACTTTGAAAATGTTGAACAACAAGCAGACAAAACAAAGCGAGCACTTCAGCCAATCATCGAAAGAGCTTTGCGTGATCCTGTTGGACTGATCGGCGATATCAACTCAGTCGTTTCGAGCCTTTCTCGACTACTTCAAATTCCACAAATTTCTTCATTGCGATCAACACCTGCTCGAGGAGCGAACTTCGAGTTCAATTTCTATCAACTTGAAAAAAGCAGTGTGCGCTCACTCATCAAAGGTAAAGCCGTTACTCAACATGATGCTCTAGTTGCGTTTGTGCTGAAGGCATTGTGGAATTATCACAATCGCGTTGGGACACCACTTTCTGCAGCGCACATCAACATTCCTGTTGCAATGAATGTCGAGGACGCGGCATCCAATCGAATGATCGTGGCTCGCTTGAATTGCAGCCTTGATGACGCCAACTTTGATCAACTTATGCAGCGTAGCCACGAAAGACTGCGGCAATGGCGCGCTGAACCCGGTCTAGCTCTGGCTGGTCAATTGGTTGATGCAAGTCGGCTTGTTCCTATTGATTTGCTGGCTAACGCAGTGAAACAAGCCGATGCAACTATCAGCACCTTGCGGGGAGTGCCAAAGCTGGGGCACATTGATTCACATGTTGCGTCTGCGATTTGGCCGCTTGTTGCCCCCATAGGTGCAGCAGTCAGTATTACATCAGTTGGAATAGGCCAATCCATTTATCTTTGTATTACGTGGGATGTGCTCGCCATTGATGATCAAACCATCTGGAAACAGGTGCTGACTGATACTTGGATCGAAATATTCGGAACGGCGATTGCTTCCCATGAGTTCGCTGGGTAGGCGAGTCACAATCTCATTTTCACGCGTCGTTTCTCTACGCTTGGCCCCGCAGGAGGCTTTGTGAGAGTTTTGGGTATCGACCCAGGTCTAACTCGCTGTGGTGTGGGCGTCATTGAAGGTGCTCAAGCTCGTCGAGTCTCTTTTGTGTATGCAAATGTGTTGAAGTCACCGAGCACTGATGCACTTGATCAACGACTTTTATCGATTTCGCGGCAGCTCGACACAATTTTCGAAGAGTTTCGTCCTGACGCTGTTGCAGTTGAACGAGTTTTTTCGCAGGCCAATGTTCGCACCGTGATGGGAACTGCTCAAGTATCTGGTTTGGCACTCCTGGCTGCAGCCCAACGCGGATTACCAGTTGTTACTTACACTCCTTCAGAAGTTAAGGCGGCAGTGAGTGGCAACGGACGTGCTGACAAAGCGCAAGTGACATCCATGGTTGCGCGAATTCTTGGTTTGACTGAATTACCTAAACCTGCGGATGCTGCTGACGCATTAGCCATCGCCATCTGCCATTCTTGGCGCGGAACTGCGAAAGAACGTATAAGTTCAGCAGTTGCTGCATCGAAAGGTTTGTAATGTATTCGCATATTCGTGGCATGGTCACAAGCATTAGTGGCAACACTGTTGTGCTTGATGTGCATGGTGTTGGTTATGCAGTTTCTGTTACTCCGCGAACTCTTTCAAAACTTTCTCGAACCGCTGAAGTCACGATTCCAGTTCAACTCATCGTCCGCGAAGATTCGATGACACTTTTTGGTTTTAGCAGCGAAGAGGAGAAATCACTCTTCTCATTACTCCAAACTGTTTCGGGAGTTGGACCGAAATTAGCTCTCACAATTCTGGCTGCGACAGAACCAGAAGTCCTCACTTCAGCTCTTGTTCGCGGTGATGAAGTAGCTCTCACCAAAATTCCGGGTGTTGGAAAGAAGTCGGCTGCTCGTCTCATTCTCGAACTAGGTGACAAAGTCAGTTCTGTGACGTCAGTGCCAGCCGCTGCTACCTCGTGGAAAGATGATGTTGAGGCTGCGTTGATTTCGCTTGGCTGGAATTCCAAAGAAGCAGCATCTGCCGTAGCGAAAGTTTCGGAGTCAGATGTTGATCCACAAGATCCAGGTGCAGCATTACGGGCAGCTCTTGCAACTCTCAATCGATCGAGTCGCTCATGACAGACTTTCCCGAAATTGTTGATGCTCATGCATCTGTCGATGAAAAAACTGTTGAGAGTGCATTACGTCCGACATCTCTTACGGAATTCATTGGCCAACAACGAGTCCGTGATCAACTCGGTTTAGTGCTTTCAGCCGCAGCTAGTCGTGGTGGTAGTTCGGATCACGTGTTGTTGAGCGGGCCTCCAGGACTTGGCAAAACCACTTTGGCCGCCATTGTTGCTAACGAACTTCAGGTTCCACTTCGAATCACATCTGGCCCAGCGATTACTCATGCGGGGGATCTAGCCGCAGTTTTGTCATCGCTTGTCGAAGGTGAAGTTCTCTTCATCGACGAAATCCATCGCATTGCTCGACCTGCCGCAGAAATGTTGTACCTCGCGATGGAGGATTACCGAGTCGATGTCATGGTCGGCAAAGGTCCAGGTGCGACAGCAATTCCACTCGACCTTCCACATTTCACACTGGTCGGTGCAACCACCAGGGCGGGATTGTTGCCAGGTCCACTTCGGGATCGTTTCGGATTCACTGCACACCTTGATTTCTATGAGCCAGAAGAGCTCTCCCGCATTGTTTTCCGATCAGCCGATCTGCTGAAGGTTGATATTTCCGAAGATGCCGCCATCGAAATCGGACTGCGCAGCCGCGGCACCCCTCGTATTTCAAATCGGTTGCTTCGACGCGTTCGTGATTACGCCGAAGTTCATGCGGATGGTCGAATCAACCTTGACATCACGATGGCCGCGCTATCCCTCTACGAAGTAGACGCACTCGGTCTCGATCGTCTCGATCGGGGAGTGCTCACGGCGTTGATCACCAAATTTGGCGGCGGTCCGGTGGGGCTATCTACGCTCGCAGTGGCTGTGGGTGAAGAAGTCGGCACTGTCGAAGAGGTCGCCGAACCTTTCCTCGTGCGGGCTGGATTGCTGCTGCGTACCCCTCGAGGACGGCAGGCGACGGAGGCTGGCTGGGCACATTTGGGACTTACCCCACCGCCTGGTCCACTAGGCCTACCACTGTAATCATCCCTCCCTGAGAGCCGTAAACTCTGCCGCTTGCAACTTGATGCACTGAGAAAGGCTTCATCGTGGCGAAAAGCTCTGCTGGACGGCCAATCCGTCCACTCGCAACACTCCTGGCGTTAACCATCGCCCTAGGTGCTTGGACTTTCTGGCCTGGCCAGTCCAGCGTTCCTAAATTAGGTCTTGACCTACGTGGTGGTACCCAAGTAACCCTGACTCCACGTGTTACGGGCGGAACAATTTCTGACTCACAACTCACCCAGGCTGTTGAGATCATCCGTCAACGTGTCAACGGTCTTGGTGTTGCTGAAGCTGAGGTCTCAACTCAAGGTAGCGGCAACAATGCTGCAATCTTGGTTTCGATCCCAGGTGTATCTGAGCAGGGTATTGCTGAAGTTTTGAAGCAAACCGCGTTACTTGATTTCCGTCCTGTAGTTGCTGAGAGCGCTGGCGCTCCAACGACTCCAAGTGCATCACCGTCTCCATCAGCCTCACCGACGGCTACTGAAGATGTTGTAGTTGCTCCAATTCAATCTGACAAGAACGATGCAGCTTTGCAGAAAGCGTTCGCTGATCTCGATTGCACCAATCCAGCTGTTCGTCAGGGTGGCGTTGCGGACGATCCATTGAAGTGGGTTGTCACGTGTTCACGTGATGGTGCTGTGAAGTACTTACTCGAACCAGCATTCATCAAGGGCACCAACGTTGCCGATGCTCGTCCAGAAATTCCTCAAAACTCAACCAGCTGGGTTGTGACTTTGGAGTTTGATAGCGAAGGTGCTACCAAACTCGCTGACGCATCAGAGAAGTTGTACAAACTTCCAACCCCAAACAATCAATTCGCGATCGTGATTGACGGTCTTGTTTTCTCAAGCCCATATTTCTCAGAGCCAATTCTTGGTGGCCAAGCTCAGATCACCGGCACCTTCACTCAAACCGAGGCTACTGAAATGGCTAACGTTTTGAAGTACGGCGCATTGCCATTGACACTCGACATCGCCGAAGTGACTTCGTTGTCACCAACGCTTGGTGAAGATCAGCTGAACGCAGGTATTTTGGCTGGTTTGCTCGGTCTAATGTTTGTCGCAATCTACTTACTCTTCTACTACCGTGCACTTGGTTCGGTTGCAGTGTTCTCACTTGTGGTTGCAGCAGTGTTGACCTACCTCGCGTTCGTCATTCTTGGTCGTCAGATCGGATTCACACTGACCCTTGCAGGTATTGCTGGTGCGATTGTTGCGGTTGGTATTACTGCTGACTCATTCGTTGTGTACTTCGAACGTATTCGAGACGAAATTCGCGATGGCAAGTCACTTAAGTCGGCGATCAACGCCGGTTGGGATCGCGCACGTCGCACCATCTTGGTGGCGGATGCGGTGTCATTGCTTGCAGGTGCAGTTTTGTACTGGCTCAGCGTAGGTAGCGTTCGCGGCTTCGCGTTCACACTCGCTCTCACCACACTCATTGACGTTTTCATTGCATTCGTCTTCACCCGCCCATTAGTTGTCTTACTTGGTCGTACCAAGTGGTTCACTAGCGGATCTCCAATGACTGGACTTGATCCAAAACGACTTGGTGTGACTGACATCAACGTTCCACATGCGAAAAGTGCTTACGCAGAATCGATTGGTGAGTAATCATGTCTAAGTTGGGAAATATCGGCGCACGCCTGTACCGCGGTGAAGTTGCATACGACTTCGTTGGTCGTCGCAAGACCTGGTACACACTTTCTGCAGTCATTTTGCTTTTGGCAATTGTTGGTCTCGTTGGACGCGGACTCAACCTTGGTATCGAGTTCCGCGGAGGAGCCGAATTCCAGGTTGTGTCTACATCTACTTCAGGTGTCGAAGAAGCTCGCGGATTGGTCACCGATATCGGTATCGAAGGCCCAATCGTCACTCAGCTTGGTAACGGAACTATCCGCATCCAAACTCGCGATCTCACTGACGAAGAAACATCTCAGGTTGTTGCTGATCTCGCTCAAGCATTTGATGTTGCTGAAGGCGAAGTGCGCGTGCAGATCGTTGGACCATCATGGGGATCTGATATCACCAGCAAAGCAATTCAAGCTCTATGGGTTTTCTTACTTTTGGTTTCCATCTTCCTAGCAGTAACTTTCGAATGGCGTATGGCATTTGCCGCTCTCATCGCACTCATCCACGATGTTGTGATCACTATTGGTATTTATGCCCTCACTGGTTTTGAAGTTACTCCAGCAACCGTCATTGGTGTTCTCACCATTCTTGGTTTCTCGCTCTACGACACAGTTGTGGTTTTCGACAAGGTCAAAGAAAACACCAAGAACATTGAACGTCAGACTCGCTTCACCTACTCAGGTGCTGCCAACCTGGCTCTCAACCAAACTTTGGTTCGCTCCATCAACACCTCGATTGTGGCTTTGCTTCCAGTGACCGCAATTTTGATCATCGGTGCAGGAATTCTTGGTGCAGGAACTTTGCGAGACCTTTCCCTCGCATTGTTCGTCGGTATGTTGGCCGGTACGTACTCCTCGATCACCGTTGCAACACCAGTTTTGGCTCAGCTCAAAGAGAAGCAGCCATCCATGATTGCACTCGCAAAGCGTGTTGGAACCAAAGCAGGTTTCAATGCGAATGTGGCGACAAACGAAGCTCCAACAGGTCGCGTAGTCACTCAGAACGCGTCAACTCGTACAGCGCCTCGTCGTCACGTACCGCGTAGCAAGAGAAAATGAGCCAGAGCGCACTTGAGCGGCTAATTCGAGTAATTCCGGATTGGCCGATTCCAGGTGTGATGTTTCAAGATCTCACAGGCGTTTTTGCAGACCCAGAAGGGCTAGCAGAAATCACTGCGGATCTTGCTAAACCGTTTGCTGGACAGCAGATCGATGTAGTCGCCGGCATGGAAGCTCGCGGATTTATCGTGGGCGCGACAGTTGCCCAACACCTTGGTGTGGGATTTGTGCCATTGCGCAAACCAGGCAAACTTCCAGGTGCTACTCACAGCGTGGAATATGCGTTGGAGTACGGGACAGCCGCTTTACATGTTCACCATCAGGATGTTGATGCCGGTGCGCGCGTACTCATTGTTGATGACGTACTTGCAACAGGCGGCACAGCAAAGGCTGCAATCGACTTGATCAAACTCTGCGGTGCTGAAGTTGTGGGCCTCAGTTTTATCCTGGCTCTTGATTTCCTTGGCGCCCACAATCTGCTTGGGGATCACACAATTCACAGCCTCAAAACGATTTCCGCGTAAACTCACCTCACGGCGATTTGAAAGCGAGGTGTCACAATGTCTGATGTAGTTGAGAAATCAACTTCTGAACCCATCGAACAAGGTGATGGCAACTTCGCTGCCGTCATGGTCGACCTTGAGCCAGAGCTGAAATCAGTCCTCGATACAGTTTTGAGCTTCCATCCAAAAACAGATGTTGAGTTTCTTCGCAAAGCTTTTACGAAAGCTGCGTACCTACATCGATTTCAATACCGCCGCAGTGGTGAGCCGTACATCACGCACCCGTTGGCCGTCACTGGAATTCTTGCCGAACTTGGAATGACTGCACCCACCTTGGCAGCTTCGTTTTTGCACGACACGGTCGAAGACACTGACTATTCACTTGAGCAACTTTCCGAAGATTTCGGGGATGAAGTCGCACATCTTGTCGATGGTGTTACCAAACTCGACAAGGTGAAATACGGACAGGCCAGTGCTGCCGAAACCGTTCGCAAAATGGTTGTGGCGATGGCTCGCGATATTCGCGTATTGGTCATCAAGTTGGCTGACCGACTCCACAATATGCGGACCCTCGAGGCTTTGCCTGGGAACAAACAGGAAATCAAAGCGCGGGAAACTCTTGAGATTTTTGCACCGCTTGCTCATCGACTTGGAATGAACACGATCAAGTTTGAACTTGAGGATTTGAGTTTCAAACATCTCTATCCAAAACGCTACGACGAAATTGTTCGACTCGTTGAACAAAAAGCGCCAGAACGCGAGAGTCAACTTCAAGAAGTTGTAAATCTCATTAACGACGATCTCAAAGATTCCAAAATCTCAGCCGTCGTAACTGGACGCCCAAAACATTTCTACAGTGTCTATCAGAAAATGATCGTGCGTGGTCGCGATCTTGATGATATTTACGATCTAGTTGGCATCCGCATCTTGGTGGATTCTGTTGGGGACTGTTACACAGTACTTGGTCGCATTCACGCACGTTGGAATCCAGTCCCTGGTCGTTTTAAAGATTACATCGCGATGCCAAAGTTCACGATGTATCAGTCTTTGCACACCACCGTTATTGGACCGCATGGTCGTCCCATTGAAGTTCAGATTCGAACTCATGAAATGCACCGTGCCGCTGAGTACGGAATCGCAGCGCATTGGCGTTACAAACAAGGTTCTGAAGCCAAGAACTCTGATGACTTTGGTTGGTTGCGTCAATTGCTTGATTGGCAACGTGAAGCTGAGGATCCTGATGAGTTCCTTGACTCGCTGCGTTATGACTTAGCGTCTAAAGAAGTGTATGTATTCACCCCTAAAGGTGATGTCATCGGATTGCCAATTGGCTCAACTCCTGTTGACTTTGCATACTCAGTTCACACCGAAGTCGGACATAAGTGTGTCGGTGCCCGAGTCAACGGCAAGTTGGTCCCACTCGAATCCACTTTGAACAACGGCGATGTCATTGAGATTTTCACATCTCGTGCAGACTCTGCGGCACCGAGCCGCGACTGGCTGAATTTTGTTGTGAGCGGTCGAGCTCGAGCCAAAATTAAAGCCTGGTTCTCTAAAGAACGTCGCGAAGATGCCGAAGAGCAAGGTAAAGACGCAATCGTTCGCGGAATGCGCAAACAAGGTTTGCCATTGCAACGTTTGATGACCAACCAAACGATGAATTCGTTGGCCCTTGATCTTCGCTACCCGGATTTGGCGGCGCTTTATGCAGCGGTTGGTGAGAACAAGATCTCTGCTTCGGCAATTATTCAGAAGCTTTTGAGCAGCCAAGGTGGACTCGAAGGTCTCGTAGAAGATCTTTCAGAAACCATTTCTCCAACACAGATGAAATCTCGAAAGGGATTGCCACAAGGCGACCCTGGTGTTGTGGTTAAAGGTGCAGACGATGTCTGGGTCAAACTTGCTCGCTGCTGCACACCAGTGCCCGGAGATGGGATCACAGGTTTTGTTACCAAAGGCAGTGGTGTCAGTGTTCACCGTGTCGACTGCGTCAACATCAAGGCCCTGGGGGAGGAAGATCAAAAGTTTGTCGATGTCGAATGGGCCCCTCGCCACAACAGTGTGTTCCTCGTCAACATTCAGGTCGAAGCCCTCGATCGTGCGCGACTACTTTCCGATGTCACCAAAACTTTGTCGGATCAGCATGTCAACATCCTGAGTGCATCGGTCACCACAACTCGCGATCGTGTAGCTCTTTCACGTTTCACCTTCGAGATGAGCGATCCACGACATCTAGGAACTGTTCTGCAGTCCGTGCGCGCAATTGATGGCGTGTACGACTGCTATCGCGTTTAGCTTTTAGCGCCAGTACAACATTCGCATCACATTAAAAATGCCGCCCACCTTTCGGTGAGCGGCATTTTCGGTGAATGTATTAGGCGTGCTTTGCAGCTGCTTCGACGAGCGCTTTGGCGTTGACCAATTGCTCTTCAAGCTTGGCAAGCTTTGGAGAGTTCTTGGCACGAGCTTCAGCAACTTCAGCCTCTAGCTTGTCTGCAGCATCCTGGAAACGGGATGCGGTTGAGGCAGCGAAAGCCTTGCGGCTTGGATCGCTGCGACGCCATTCTTCTTGTTCTGCTTCGCGAATTGCTTCTTCCACAGCGCGCAAACGACCTTCGACGCGATCGATGTCACCGCGTGGAACGTGTCCTGCTGCTGCCCAGCGATCAGAGATCGAACGCAAAACCTTCTTGGCTGCTGCAATATCTTTGATGGGAAGGATTGCTTCTGCTTCAACCAGAAGGGCCAATTTTGCGTCGAGGTTACCCTTGAGCTCTTCGTCACGAATGGAGTTGGCAACCTTTTTGGCATCGAAGAAAACCTGCTGAGCCGCACGGAATTTGGCCCACAACGCATCATCATCTTTTTTGCTGCCGCGGGGAGCAGCCTTCCAGCGATCCATGAGTTCACGGAACTTGATGGTGGTTGGGCCCCATTCGGTGCTGGTGCTGAGTTCGAGTGCTTCCTGCAAAATTGCCGACTTGGCCGATTTGGCTGCCGCAGTAGTTTTGGTCAACTCGGCGAAGTGATTACGACGGGCGCGATCAAAAGTCTGACGAGCTGCTGAGAATCGCTTCCATTGAACCTGCTCAGCATCGCGATCGCCACGTGAGAGGGTCTTCCATTCTTCGAGCATGGCAGTGAACTTTTCCTGAGTGGCTTTCCACGAGGTGGAAGCGGCCAATTTCTCAGCTTCGTCGGCAATTGCGATTCGACGAGCCAATGCAGCTTCGCGGGCTGCAGCCTTGGCGGCAGTTCGTTCTGCTTGCTTCACATCGGCAAGGGCAAGTAGTTCAGTAATGCGAGCAGCAAAAACTGAAAGATCTCCCACCATGGTTGGCGCATCGATTTGAGCCTGAAGTTTGGTGGCAACTTCCCGAGCTGATTCAACTGTGCCGCGGCCTGACTTCAGGCGTGTGACAGTGAGATCGGCCTCTGCGAGAAGTTGGTCAAACTTGGTGACGTAGAAAGCTAGGCCTTCTTCTGGCGTGCCGATTGTGTACTGACCAACAGCAACTTCACCGTTGGCAGTTTTGACGTAAACAGTGCCGTCGGTTTCGGCGCGGCCAAATGGGGTTTGAGGATTGTTTGTCATGATTAACCAGCCACCACTTCAGCATTGAGGATTGCAGTCTTAATAAACGGAGTTCCATCAGTCGCGCCACCATCAACTCCGGCGGCAGCAATCTCCTTGATGAGATCTAGACCTTTGGTGATCTGACCGAAGATGGTGTAGTCGGCACCAAGTGTGGTGTCTTCATACACAATGAAAAATTGTGATCCACCAGAACCTGGAGCCTGGCTGCGAGCCATTGCTAAGGTGCCAGCTGGGTAGTTGTTTTCGACCTGCTCAGGCTTATTTTCTTCAGGAATCGAGTAGCCAGGACCGCCCATGCCGGTGCCAGTTGGATCTCCACACTGAAGGACATACAAGCCTGAAGTGGTGAGGCGATGGCACTGAACTCCATCATAAAAATTCTGTTCGCTAAGGAACTTCATGGAATTGACCGTGATTGGGGCCTTGTCTGGGAAAAGTTTGGCTTCAACCTCGCCACAGTTCAAGAGGAGTTTCCAGGTGTAAGCCTTCGCGTTCAAGTCCACCTTTGGAGATTTTTCCCATTGAACAGGGTTTGCGATAGGGGCTGGGTAGTTTCCGCACTGGCGGTTGTCCTCAGTCGCAGTGGCGGTTGGATTATCGATTCCAGCCTGACCTTGACCCTTATTGATAATAAAGAATGCGCCAACCAAAATGATGATGACAGCGGCGGCACCGATGATTACGCGGTTGCTGTCTTGCTTGGCCGTGGCACGCTGAAGTTGACGTTCGCGCTTTGCCTGCGAAAGTTCACGTTCACGACGTTTGGATGGCGACATTGCTGGCTCCCTAGTGGGCTCGTGGATAAATCTCTGGAAATGAAGAGCAGCATTCTATTAGGCAGGACCCGTGAGCCTTAAATTGCCGACTACACTGCTCCATGACATCCGTCATCTCCTGTTCAGACCGTCTATCTGAAAGGGTTTAGCCATGCTGATTGCCGGCTTTCCTGCTGGTCCTTGGGCTACCAATTGTTGGGTTGCCGCAGCTGGCGCAGGGCAAGAATGTGTTGTCATAGATCCTGGCAAGGACAGTTCCGCTCCTCTCGCCGAATTGATCGAACTCCATCGACTCAAACCTGTCGCCGTGTTGTTAACCCATGGCCATGTCGATCACATGTGGTCTGTGTACCCAGTGGCAAGCGGCTACAACATTCCGGCCTTTATCCATCCTGCTGACCGCCATTTGCTGTCTGATCCGTTTGCTGGACTTTCCCCAGAGGGGCAGGCAATGGTTGCGTCAGTTGGTGGAAGTTTTGTCGAGCCAGATGATGTGCAACTTTTATCCGACGAACTCGTCTTGGAACTTGCTGGAATTTCGCTGAAGGTTTCCCATGCCCCAGGACACACCGGGGGATCGGTGACTTTTACGAGTCAGGATCAATCGAATCCTGTGATGTTCAGTGGCGATTTACTTTTCAAAGGTTCCATCGGACGAACAGATCTTCCAGGTGGTGACCCAGCTGCGATGCTGCAATCACTCCAACGAGTTGTTCTCGGTGCTTCGGACGAAACTATCGTGCATTGCGGTCATGGACCAGACACAACTATTGCCATCGAAAAACGAACCAATCAATACCTCAGCTCAGATTTTCTACAGTTAGGTCAACACTGATGAGCGACATCATCAAAGCTCCCAAGGGTGTGCCGGATTACATCGCGCCTGATTCAGCGGAGTTCCTCATGGTTCGACACCAGTTGTCTAAACCTGCCGTGAATGCTGGTTACGGCTACATCGAACTTCCTGTGTACGAAGACACTTCGCTTTTTGTCCGTGGAGTGGGTGAATCCACCGATGTGGTTAGCAAAGAGATGTTCAGCTTTACTGACAGAGGGGAACGTTCGATCACACTTCGACCTGAAGGCACCGCAGGTGTGATGCGGGCTGTGATTGAACATGGTCTGGATCGGGGACAGTTGCCGGTAAAACTTTGGTACGCAGGACCATTCTTTAGAGCGGAGCGCCCACAGGCCGGTCGATACCGTCAACTTCAACAAGTGGGCATCGAAGCCATCGGTTCTGAAGATCCAGCTCTTGATGCAGAAGTCATTGCACTTGCAGATGAAGGTTTCCGTGCATTGGGTCTGACGCAATTCACCTTGCATCTCACTTCATTGGGATGTGCCACATGTCGCGCGCCATATCGCGAGTTGTTGCAAAACTTCTTAGCCAAACTCAATCTTGATGAAGCAACAATGCAGCGAGCTGCAATCAATCCGCTTCGGGTGCTTGACGACAAACGCGAAGAAGTTCAAAAGCAACTCGTTGATGCGCCACTTCAAGTCAACCATTTATGTGACGATTGCAAAGATCACTACGACCGCGTTAGAACGTATTTGAAACTTCAAGGTGTCACGTGGTCAGAAGCTCCAAGACTTGTGCGCGGCCTCGACTATTACACCCGCACCACATTCGAATTCGAACATCATCTTCTTGGTGCGCAGTCCGGTATCGGCGGCGGTGGACGTTATGACGGATTGATGGCCCAACTTGGAGGGCAGGCTTTGAGTGGAATCGGATTCGGCCTTGGCACCGATCGCACTTTGCTCGCTTGCAAAGCAGAAGGTCTCACAATTGCGGATCTCTCTCGATGCGATGTGTACCTGATTGCACTTGGTGAACCTGCCAAGGAGTTTGTCGTCAAACTTTCTGCAGACCTTCGCGCAAACGAGATTCGCTCAGATATGTCCTACGGAGATCGTGGACTTAAGGGTTCAATGAAAGCCGCTGACAAATCTGGAGCTCGTTTCACCATCGTTATTGGTGATGAGGATTTAGAGAATCAACAATGCACCATCAAAAACATGATCACAGGTGAGCAGACAACCTCTGCACTTTCTGAGATTGCCACAACTATCACCACCCTCAAATAGGAGAACACTCGTGTTACGTTCACATTCCGCTGGAGTCCTTCGCGCATCACATGAAGGACAAACAGTCACATTGGCTGGCTGGGTAGCTCGCCGTCGCGATCATGGTGGTGTTGCTTTCATCGATCTCCGTGACGCATCTGGTGTGGTACAGGTCGTCATTCGTGACGAAGCTGTGGCACATCAATTGCGTTCAGAATTTTGTGTCACTGTGACTGGACAGGTGTGCCTGCGCCCTGACGGTAACGAAAACTCTGAACTTGCAACCGGCGCAATTGAGATCATGGCAGATGATGTTGTCGTTCTCAGCGAATCTGCACCATTGCCATTCCCCATCGATGATCACATCGAAGTGGGAGATGAGACTCGCCTGAAGTGGCGTTACCTCGACCTGCGCCGTTCAGGTCCAGCTGCTGCTTTGCGTATGCGCAGCAAAGTAAATCAACTTGCACGCGATGTTTTACTCGATCGCGAATTCGTTGAAATAGAAACCCCAACTTTGACTCGTTCAACTCCTGAAGGTGCGCGTGACTTCTTGGTTCCAGTGCGTTTAAAGCCAGGTAGCTGGTACGCACTTCCTCAAAGTCCTCAGTTGTTCAAGCAATTGTTGATGGTTGCCGGTATGGAGCGTTACTTCCAGATTGCGCGTTGCTACCGTGATGAAGATTTCCGTGCAGACCGCCAACCTGAATTCACCCAGCTTGATATTGAAATGTCCTTCGTTGAACAAGATGACATTCTCGAAGTTGGCGAAGCGATCATTCGCTCATTGTGGTCTGGCACCATCGGACACACCATCGGTGATATTCCACGCATGACCTACATGGAAGCGATGCGCCTCTACGGATCTGACAAACCGGATTTGCGATTCGGTCTCGAACTTGTTGATCTCACCTCATACTTCAGTGCTACTGAATTCCGTGTGTTCCAAGCCGAGCATGTTGGTGCAGTGGTTATGCCTGGCGGCGCTGATCAGCCTCGCCGCACCTTTGATGCCTGGCAGGAATGGGCGAAACAGCGTGGAGCTCGTGGTTTGGCTTATGTCACCATTGCTGAAGATGGCGAACTTGGTGGACCGGTTGCAAAGAACCTCAGCGATGCCGAACGTGGTGGACTTGCTCAGGCAACTGGTGCAAAACCAGGTGACTGTGTGTTCTTCGCTGCTGGAAAGCGTTCAGATGCATTGGCACTTCTTGGTGCAGCGCGTCTAGAAGTTGGAAAGCGTTGTGACCTCATCGACGAAAACGAATGGTCTTTCGTGTGGATTGTTGATGCGCCAATGTTTGAACAAATCGAAAATGAAGATGGTTCACTTGGCTGGACTGCAGTCCATCACCCATTCACTTCACCAAACAGTGAGTGGGTAGACAATTTCGAATCTGCACCAGACCAAGCACTTGCCTGGGCGTACGACATCGTGTGTAACGGCAATGAAATTGGTGGTGGATCGATTCGTATTCACCGCGGTGACGTTCAAGCTCGAGTCTTTAACCTTCTTGGACTTTCTGAAGAAGAAGCACAAGAGAAATTCGGCTTCTTGTTAGAAGCCTTCAAATTCGGACCTCCTCCTCACGGTGGAATTGCCTTTGGTTGGGACCGCATTTGTATGTTGCTTTCAGGTGCTGCAAACCTTCGCGAGGTGATCGCCTTCCCTAAGACCGGTGGTGGCCACGATCCTTTGACAGGTGCACCAACCCCAATCACCGTTCAACAACGTCGTGAAGCTGGAGTTGATGCGAAGCCAGAGAAGAAGGCTGACGCAAAAGCCGAAGGAACCGACAAGAAATAATGTTTATTCGAACAGCCACAAGAAGTGCGATTGCTATTGCTGCATCAGTACTTCTTGTGGCTTGTTCTGTTCCATCGGCTCATCATGTTGGTTCATCTGCTGGCGGAGTGTTTTTTAACGTTCCTCAAAACTGGTCCAAAGTTGACGATCGGCTAGTTGCCAAAGCTCAAGAAGGCTGGAGTGAATCCGAGGCTGGAGCTGCAATTCTCGACTCAACCGTGTGGTTTGAAGTGTGGCGTTACTCCGATTCTGTTTCTGTCAATCAAGCACTCTCCAACAACGTGGTGGAGTCACCTGTCGTCATTGCTTCAGTTCGAAATCTGTTGGATCTCGAAAAGACGCAATTGACGGCAGACATCAAGAATGATTTGCAGGATCTTGTATTGCCTGTTTCAGACGCAGTTGATGGTGATGGACTCGAAGTCAAAGCGAATGATCGCTTTTCATTTTCTGGTTATGAAGGCCTCCAGCAGACTCTGAGTTGGGACGCTGATGGCAAGACTCAAACATTCCGCATTGTCTCTCTACTGAATCCCGCAAGAACGCGACTCATCAGTTTCATTGCACGTTGTTCTGATACCTGCTTTACCACTCACTCGGCGGAAATCGAAACCATTATCAAATCGATAACTCTCAAGGAGCCTGCAAATGTCTCATCCCCATGATTTGACGGCTGGTTTGCAGCAGCCTGGTTCTCGAATTCGTGATGAGGATCGAACTACTCGCAAACCTCTAGAACCTTTTGATCGCATCAAACTGCTTGCTCTGTGGGTAGGTCTGTGGCTGATGCAATTGTGGGCAACATTGATTGACAACCCACTCCAAACTTTGGGTGATGCAGGTTATGCCGTCACCCACACAGGAATTGGCCGTTTTCTTGTCGCACTCATCGCGGTGGAATCGATTCGCCAAATTCATTTTTTGATTGCTGAATGGAACACCACCTATTACCGCTTGTGGAATGTCACATTCATACGAACAGACTCTTTAACTCGTCGATTCTCTCCATGGACTCGATTCCGCCTTGCACGAATTGCAAAGTGGACATTCGCGATTTATGCACTCGCATCCATTGTGGGTTCATTTCTCAATCTGACCCCATTCGAGACAATTGTTAGAGGTCCTCAACTAGCAGTGCAGGCGCTGCCTTTTGCATTACAAATTGTCTTCTACATGTTCATTGCGATCATTCAGTTCGTCGCGATTTTCTGGTTCCTCTCTCGCGGAGGAATCGATGTCTACATGCCCGACGATGTGAAGACTCGATTCAGTGATGTGTGGGGGCAGGATGCAGTACTAGAACGCATTAAGGAAAACATTCTCTTTCTCGAGAATCCTGATGCAATCGAAAGTCGTGGAGGACACGTCCCTGGTGGAATTTTGTTGTGGGGACCTCCAGGAACCGGCAAAACTTTGATGGCTGAAGCTGTAGCTGGTGAAACCGGCCGCCCTTACGTTTTCGTAGACCCGGGCGCTTTCGTCAACATGTTTTTTGGCATCGGTGTCCTCAAGGTTAAAGGTCTATTTCGCAAACTTCGCAAACTCTCACTGCGTTACGGTGGTGTGATTGTTTTCTTCGACGAAGCCGATACCTTGGGAAGTCGCGGTGGTCAGGTTTCACAATTGCGAAAACTCAATGACGAATTTTCTATCTCACTCAATCACGATCACATGTGTAATGGACGTTCCTACGTAAGCGAATCAAGTTCCATGGTCCTTGCAGATGAAGATCGCAAAGTGATGATGGGTGGCATGGGTGGCCGCTCCATGGATGGCACGTTGCAGGCACTTCTCACTGAATTGTCCGGCCTCAAGAAACCTCGTGGATTTATCAACCGCGTTGTCCGACGCGTGCTCGGCATGCGACCAAAGCAGCCACCGAAGTATCGAATCCTGGTGATGATGGCGACCAATATGCCTGATTCGCTCGACCCTGCAATGTTGCGCCCAGGTCGTATCGATCGTATTTATCGCGTTGGTTATCCATCGAAGTCGGGTCGCATTGAGACGTACGAAAATTACTTGGCAAAAATTACGCATGATTTAACGGCGGAGCAGATTGAAAGTCTCGCAACTATCAGTCCTTATGCAACTGGTGCGACCATCAAAGATACGGTGAATGAAGCGCTCGTTATTGCGATTCGAGATGGTCGCGAAGTTGTCAGCTATGCGGATGTCATTAAGGCAAAGTCACTCAAGCAGCACGGCCTTCCTGATGGTGGCGCGTATGTGGATCGCGAACGTCATTCGGTTGCACTCCACGAAGCGTGCCATGCAGTCACCATGTATCGACTCCAGCACAACAGTGTGATCGATATCGCGACCATCGAACGCCGTGGTGATGTTGGTGGATTCGTTTCACCGATTCCGCTTGATGAAAGATTTGTTCAATGGAAATCTGAAGTTGATGTTGATGCTGTGACGTTTATTGCATCTCTTGCGGGTGAACAGCTTTTCTACGAAGGTGATCACACCCAGGGTGTTGGTGGTGACATGGCCGCAGCAACGTCGCTCATCACACGCGGCATGTTGAGTCACGCAATGGGTCCAACTCTCAGAGCTTTCAATGCATCGAGTGTTGTCAATAGCGGTTTAGTTTTAGGCGGCACTCCACTTGTGCAAGGTGTGTCACCAGAAGGTGAAATCGCCGAAGCGGTTGAAAAGCGTTTGAAAGAACTCTATGCGCGGGCAAAGAAAGTTCTTGCTGCAAACCGTCACGAAGTCCTCAGTGTCACTCACGCTCTTGAAACGCACAAAACCATTTCAGGTGAAGATGTCGCTGCGATTATTGAAGGCCGTAAAGGTCCTTTGGTCGATGGCACGATGTATGCCACACGCGAAATGAAGAAAAAGTTAGAGAACTATCACTCCGCGGCTCTGGCAGCTCACAAAGTTCGGGATGGTCGACCACCAGCACTTCCCGAATTGCCGACTGGGGTTAGTAAATAGTCATGTCACTTTTCGATTCAGATCTTCCACCTTCGACTGCGCCTCTTGCAGTTCGAATGCGTCCGCGCACACTTGAAGATCTTGTCGGACAGAAGTCGGTTCTCACTGCAGGAGCGCCACTTCGCAGGCTTCTTGAGGGAGATGCGACCGCAGCGGTCAGTGTCATTTTGTGGGGACCACCTGGAACTGGCAAAACGACTTTAGCCAATCTGATCGCAGGAGCCGGTGGTAGAAAGTTTGCTGAACTCTCTGCAATTAATGCCGGTGTTAAAGATGTTCGCGAAGTAATTGAACAGGCTCGCCATCATCAATCGATGACTGGTGTTGGCACTGTTCTGTTTATTGACGAAGTGCATCGCTTCAATAAAACACAACAAGATGCATTGCTGCCTGCGGTCGAAAACGGTTGGGTGACTTTGGTTGCTGCCACCACGGAGAATCCATCCTTCAGCGTTAATTCACCGCTCTTGTCGCGTTCAGTAATTGTGAGATTGACGAGTCTGGATGATGATGATGTTTCGCAACTCATCACTCGTGCTTTAGAAGCGAAACATGGTTTGGCGGGTTTGTTTGAAATCGAGGATGAAGCTCGCAGCGCATTGGTGCGATTCGCGGGTGGAGATGCGCGTTCCGCTTTAACTTTGCTCGAAGCTAGTGCCGGTATAGCGGCACAACACAACAACATGATCACAGAAACTGTTGTCGAAGAGGCAGCGCAGCGAGCCGTAGTTCGCTACGACAAAGATGGAGATCAGCACTACGACGTCATCAGTGCCTTCATCAAAAGTATGCGCGGTTCAGATGTGGATGCTGCCTTGCATTATTTGGCACGCATGCTCGAAGCGGGTGAAGACCCTCGCTTCATTGCGCGACGACTCATCATCTTGGCTTCAGAAGATATAGGTCTTGCAGACAACACTGCATTAACAACTGCTCTTGCTGCCCACCAGGCGGTGAGTGTGATCGGAATGCCCGAAGCGGCTCTGACTCTCGCTCATGCGGTTATTCACTGCAGCCTTGCTCCAAAATCGAACGCAGTGACTGTTGCGATTGAACTTGCCCGTCGCGATGTTGCTGCAGGTCGCGGTCGTGAGATTCCGTCTGCTTTACGTGATGCGCATTACTCAGGGGCCACCAAACTCGGACACGGTGCTGGCTATATCTATCCGCATGACCTGCCGGCTGGAGTCGCTGAGTTCACCTACCTACCTCGAGATTTGGCGGATTCTGTTTATTACAGCCCAACAACCCACGGCGCTGAGGCTCGGTGGGCTGGGGTAGTGGAGCATCTCCGCGCACTTCTACGAGGCCAATCGGTAGGGTCGCCTCCTGAAAATAGCCCTCAGAGTTCGGAGAAATCGTGAAGCGCTTGCTGTGCTTTGTCCTTGGTGTTGCGGTTGGAGCATTTGGCTACCAGCGGCTGAGCGACAAAATTGCACGTGATGGCCTTGCCGTGACGATCGCCGAAACCCAAGAGTGGCTTGCCCACAAAATAACGTGGATTCTCAAACAAATAGCTGCAGGAGGTGGCTCCAATGGAGTCCGCTGAAATTCGTCGCCGGTTTTTAGGGTATTTCGAGAAAAACGGCCACACGGTCGTTCCTTCCGCCTCGCTGTTGCTTGACGATCCAACGCTGCTTTTTGTTAACGCCGGCATGGTTCCCTTCAAGCCGTACTTCCTTGGTGAAGCGGCTGTTCCGTACGCCACTGCGACCAGCGTTCAGAAGTGTGTTCGCACCCTCGATATTGAAGAGGTTGGAAAGACCACTCGCCACGCTTCGTTTTTCCAGATGTGCGGAAACTTTTCGTTTGGAGATTACTTCAAAGAAAAAGCAATCCCATATGCCTGGGAGTTGTTGACATCTTCAGTTGCAGACGGTGGCTTTGGTTTCCCTGAAGAAAAACTGTGGGTCACTGTTTATCACGATGATGATGAGTCTGCTGAAATCTGGAACAAGCAAGTTGGTGTTCCAATGGAACGTATCCAACGACGTGGACAGGCAGACAATTTCTGGTCAATGGGTGTGCCAGGTCCATGTGGTCCTTGCTCCGAGATCTACTACGACCGTGGACCAGAGCATGGACTTGATGGTGGACCTGTCGTTGACGAAGATCGTTACCTCGAAGTGTGGAACCTTGTTTTCATGCAGTTTGAGCGAGGCGAAGGTCCAGGTAAAGAAAATTACCCAATCCTCGGAGAACTGCCTGCCAAGAACATCGACACAGGTATGGGTCTCGAACGTATGGCTGCACTTTTGCAGGGCGTCGACAACATCTATGAAATTGACACAACCAAAATCATTTTGGATCGTGCCAGCGAATTGTCTTCAGTCAAATACGGTGTGAACGAAAAACACGATGTCGCACTTCGTGTTGTTGCAGACCATGCTCGAACCTGTGCATTCCTCATTGTTGATGGTGTACTTCCGGGCAATGAAGGACGCGGTTATGTCTTGCGTCGCATCATGCGTCGTGTTGTTCGTAACATGCGTTTACTTGGTTGCCAAGAGCCAATCATGGGTGAATTGATTGATGCAGCCATTTTGTCAATGGGACCTCAGTATCCAGAACTCATCACTGATGCAGTTCGTATTCGATCCATTGCAG
>JBEBBR010000054.1:0-6713 GCA_041158285.1 Actinomycetota bacterium | reverse complement strand
TGGTGAATGCAAAGTTCCTGGATCAGCCACACCGGCTTTCGAAACTATGCAACTACTTGGTTCTCTACTTACAGGTGATTGGGCAGTGGCTGACAATTCCGAGACTCGCCATCGGCGCGAAGCCACCGGCATTGTCGCTGCACATTTACAGTGGCATTTAGAACGCGAAGTCCGATCGCTGAAACATGTGGACCGAGATCTGCGAGGATCTGCCCGTGGCGAATAAATACACCGCACCTCCAATGCATCACAGTGGAGTTCGTGCACCCAAAATTCCTGCGGCCAAACTTCCACAACATGTTGCCGTAGTCATGGATGGAAATGGTCGTTGGGCCCAGCAGCAAGGCCTACCGCGAACGGCAGGTCACGAAGCTGGTGAAGCCGCACTTCTCGATGTTGTTCATGGTGCTCTCGAGATCGGTGTGCCATGGTTGAGTGCGTATGCATTTTCAACAGAGAATTGGAAACGTTCACCTGAAGAAGTGAAGTTTCTTATGGGTTTCAACCGCGATGTCATCCGTCGTCGTCGCGACGAACTGAACGCAATGGGTGTGCGCATTCGTTGGGTTGGTCGACGTAAACGCCTATGGGCGAGTGTGATTTCTGAATTGGATGAAGCGGTTGAACTCACTCGAAAAAACACTGCACTCACATTGACGATGTGTGTGAACTACGGTGGTCGCGCTGAGTTAGTCGATGCAATTTCTGCAATTGCAATGGATGTTAAAGATGGTGTGATTAATCCAGACAAAATCACTGAGAAAACAATCGCGAAGTATTTATACGATCCTCAAATGCCGGATGTCGATCTGTTTATTCGCTCGTCAGGGGAGCAGCGCACCAGCAACTTCTTGCCGTGGCAATCCGCGTATGCGGAATTAGCTTTCGATGACACATTGTGGCCAGATTTTGATCGCACTAATTTGTGGAAAGCGGTCGAATCTTTCTCTGCGCGGAATCGCAGATTTGGTTCTGCCTAATTAGTTTTTCGATCCAGCATTAAGAAGTGCAATGGGAACACACACCCATAATTTCTAAGGTATGGGTGACATCACTGAAGCCGTGAGCAGACGCAACATCATGTGCCCAGGCCTCAACAAATTCTGCGGTGATTTCATTTGTGTTTCCGCACTTGGTGCACACAATGTGGTGATGATGATTCTGGCTACAGCTTCGATACAGGGCTTCACCATCTTCTCGCAGAATGACATCAACTTCATTGAGTTCTGACATCGTCGCTAAAGCACGATAGACAGTCGAGAGACCGATTACCTGACCAGAATGTTTGAGTTGTGAATGTAAATCTTGGGCGCTGATGAAATCTTTGGTTTGTGCAAGTTCTGCTGCAATGGCAGTGCGCTGTTTTGTGGTTCGTTGTTTAATCGAAGCAGTGTTATCTGGCAGCGAGGTAGTGCCATCTGAATTAGTGAGCGCCATGTCCAACCACCACGATGAAATACATCATTACGACACCAGCAAGAGTTGCCACCAAAGTCAGTCGAGAAGGATGTTTACTGTGTGCTTCGGGAAGGATGTGTGAAGTTGCTAGATAAATCAAAATACCCGCAAACAATGCCAAGTAATACGTGACAAATTCCGTTGAGACCGCAACAAAAGTTCCAAGTGCTGCGCCAGACACACGTGACACGCCATCAAGAGTTAAGAGGCCGACGGCTTTCTTCTGCCAGTGTCCACCTTTAACCAATAGTGCGACTGTGTTCAAACCATCAGAAAAAGCGTGAGCCACAACCGCGATCGAAACAGCGATTCCAAGAGCTGTGGTCACGCTGAATGCGAGTGCGACTGCCATACCGTCAAGGAATACATGTACGACCATTGCCAATGCACCGACGAGGCCGGTGGCTTGATGATGGTCATGGTCGTGGCCGTATTCGCTATCAGCTGGCTCGTGTCCACCGACAGCACGTTCGAAAATATGCAGCACTAAAAACCCGGTGACGAGCAGGATTGCAACTACTGGGACATGATTAAAGGTGGAAAGTTCACCTTCGAAAATCTCGGGGATGAGATCGAAAGCGACGAGGCCAAGAAGAAGACCCCCAGATAAGCCCAGCACGATGTGCATCCGGTCGCGGGAGCGAAGCGCTAAGGCGCCACCGAGAAAAGTTGCACCAACGGTGAGTAGGGAAATCAAGATCGCCATAGTGCAGAGGTTATCTGCAAATGAGAATCATTGTCAATAAGAAGTGGGTGCCCTCAGGTTTAGTAACGACCGGTGAAGCGGCCGATGGCATACGCAACCACGACAAACAACAGGATTGTGCGCATTGCCTTGGCGGTTGGAGTGAGTAGACGCCATGAAAGGGCTACGAGCCACCACAGAATCAAAGCCAAGATGAGCAACAAAATTCCGCCCAGAACTGCTGGAGCGAAAAGGCCAGCCAGAAGCAAGGCGGCAGTGAAGAGTGGGAACACAATCCTCGGTAAGCCGTGAATGAACAGCAAGATCGGGGCGGAGAGTTGATGGAGTTTGGAAGGTGTAGGAGTGCTCATAACCGAATGGTGACACATCGCGACTCAGACGCTGGCACAATCCCCATATGTTTGTTGTGACTCGACATCGCGTAGCCCAATCAGATCTAGCCCAGTGGCTTGAACAGGCCAAGCTCGCATTGGCACCGTTGGCAGATCGCCCCGGCTGCATCAGTGCCGATATTGGGTGTGCCACGGATGACGCGGAGTTGGTCACGATCGTCACCCATTGGGATGGCGTTGGCGCATACCGCAGGGCATTGAGCTCCTTCGAAGTCAAAGCTCAATCCATACCTTTACTTTCAACCGCAATCGATGAGCCATCAGCCTTTGAAGTTGTGCATCATCGAGCCAACGGAATTGCCACGGATCACACACCTGCTCGCGCCCACGATGCCGAAGAAGTGGGTTTGGGTAATGCGGCTGCTGCGCATGTGCACCATCGCGCTGAAGAAAGCAATCACCAATAAATGAAGAAAGATTTCGTTGATGTACACGATGCTGCAGTGCGATTGGCGGCAATCGTTGAAGTTGCTCCTGACTGTGTAGTTTCGATCCAACCCAATGGAGCAGTTATCGCTCGAGAGTTAGCAGCGAAATTTGAACGTCCGATTATTGAAGCTTTCATCAATAAGGAACTTATTCATACAGCTGATGCGGTTGAGATTTCTATAGAAGGTGTGGCCGCGGACCAACACATCCTCGTGATTGATGATGCAGTGGAAACTGGGCAAGCTGCGATGGCAGTAGCTCTTACTTTAAAAACCTTAGGTTTTGAGAATATTCACTTGGCAGTTCCGGTCTGCCCACGCCAATCTGAATATCAGTTGAATCAGATCTATCGGACGATTACCGCTGTCGTTCGCCCGCTGGCCAAACGTTCACTGACGTGGCACTACGAGCAAATCCCGGCAACTTCTGCAGAAGATGCCCATGCGATCGTTACAGCACATAACCAGGGGTTCGGCTTCCTTCAGTAACATGGCCCACTAGTTGCCCGTTTGGGTATACCGCCGACAGCCAGCCGGAGTGGAGGATTCCATGGCAACCGATCGCGTAGACGCAATCGTTAATCTCGCAAAGCGTCGTGGCTTTGTGTACCAGTCATCAGAAATTTATGGTGGCACCCGCAGTGCTTGGGACTACGGCCCATTGGGTGTAGAACTCAAAGACAATATCCGTCGACAGTGGTGGCAGTCAGTCGTTCGCGGCCGCGACGATGTTGTGGGTCTTGATTCATCTGTCATTCTCGCGCCGCAGGTGTGGGAAGCTTCAGGTCACGTCAACGCATTCGTTGACCCGCTGACTGAATGTAAGAAGTGCCACAAGCGTTGGCGCGCAGATCAACTCACTGATGCCTATGCCGAGAAGCATGGCAAAGAACCTGCAAACGGTTTGGGCGACATCGTCTGCACCAACTGCGGAACTCGCGGAGAGTTCACCGAACCGCGTGACTTCAACGGCATGTTGCGCACTGTTGTTGGACCAACCGAAGATCCATCAGCACTTCACTACCTACGTCCTGAGACTGCTCAAGGTATTTTTGTTAATTACCTCAACGTCATGAACTCATCACGCAAGAAGCCTCCTTTTGGTATCGGTCAGACCGGTAAGAGTTTCCGCAACGAAATCACTCCAGGCAATTTTATTTTCCGTACTCGTGAATTTGAACAGATGGAAATGGAATTTTTCGTTAAGCCAGGAACTGATGAAGAGTGGCACGAATACTGGTTGAAGCAGCGTTGGGATTGGTATGTTGATTTGGGAATGAACCCAGACAACATGCGATTCTTTGATCATCCAAAAGAAAAACTTTCACACTATTCAAAGCGCACCTGCGACATTGAATACCGTTTTGAATTCGCAGGTAACACCTGGGCAGAGCTCGAAGGTATTGCTAACCGCACTGACTTCGACCTTAAGACTCATTCACAACACAGTGGAACCGATCTTTCGTACTTCGATCAAGAAGCCAACGAACGTTGGACTCCATATGTCATCGAACCAGCTGCAGGTTTGACTCGCTGTGTACTCGCATTCCTTCTGGATGCGTATCACGAAGACGAAGCTCCAAACACTAAGGGTGGAGTAGATGTGCGTCAGGTTTTGCGACTTGATCCACGTTTGGCTCCAGTCAAAGCTGCTGTACTTCCGCTTTCTCGTAATGCTGATCTTTCACCTAAGGCAAAAGATCTTGCAGCAGATTTACGTAAGACCTGGAACATTGATTTCGATGATTCAGGTGCAATTGGTCGCCGTTACCGTCGTCAAGACGAAATCGGAACTCCATATTGCATCACTGTTGACTTCGACACTCTCGAAGACAACGCGGTAACCATTCGCGAACGCGACAGTATGGAACAACAGCGAGTGAGCCTTGATCAGGTTCGCACATTCCTCGCTGACAAGTTGCCAGCTTTCTAAATCGTGACACACTCATTGCTGTCAGGTAGTCGTCCGGCAGTGGTGTTGGCCCCCATGGCTGGCATCACTAACCGGGCCTACCGGCAACTATGTCGCGAAGCTTCAGCCGATATTTATTCGGGTGGGGGAGCAGCGCTTTATGTTTCAGAAATGATTACGTCACGTGCATTAATTGAACGTGATGAAGAAACACTTCGCATGACGCAGTTTGGTGATTTCGAAAACCCTCGAAGCATTCAGTTGTATGGAGTTGACCCAACAATTGTTGGTAAAGCCGTCAAAATGATTGTCGACGAAGATCGTGCAGATCACATTGATTTGAATATGGGTTGCCCAGTTCCAAAGGTGACACGTAAGGGAGGTGGCTCCGCACTTCCTTGGAAGAAGGATTTGTTCAGAGCCATCATCCGTTCGGCTGTGACTAATGCACGCGGACAAGTTCCCGTGACTGTCAAAATGCGTAAAGGCATAGACGACCAACACCTCACCTACATTGATGCAGGAATTGCAGCTGCAGAAGAAGGCGTTGCGTGGGTTGCTTTGCATGGTCGAACTGCTGCCCAGTTGTACAGTGGCAAAGCTGACTGGACCGCAATCAAACATCTCAAAGAAACTTTGGCACCACTTGGAGTCCCGGTTTTAGGTAATGGTGACATCTGGGGTGGAGCCGATGCGTTACGTATGATCCTAGAAACCAACTGCGATGGTGTTGTGATCGGTCGCGGATGTCTAGGTCGTCCATGGATGTTTGGTCAGATCAGTGCAGCATTCGATGGTGCGCCAATTCCTGCAAATCCAGACTCCACAAAAGTTTTTGATTTGATGATGCGCCATGCCGAACTGCTCGTCGAACTCAATCAATCAGAAGCGCAAGGCTGTCGCGAAATGCGCAAGCATGTTGCGTGGTACACCAAGGGTTTTCGCGTGGGTGGCGATACTCGTCACGCACTTGCGATGATTTCGTCACTGTCGGAATTCAAAGATCTGCTCAACACCATCGAACCGCAGGCATACCCTGACTTTGTTGCTGAAGGTCCTCGTGGCCGCACGAATGCAGCGAAATCAGTTGCCCTTCCGCATGGATGGCTCGATAGTTGTGAACTTGGAATAGACGTGGATCTTTCTGAAGCAGAAATCGGTGTCAGCGGCGGCTGACACACTAGGTTCACTAAAGACATTTACGAGACGAAAGGAAGTGCAATGTTTTTCATTCCGAGACTTATCGGTCGATTGATTTCTAGTGCACTTTCTTTGGTGTTATTACTTGGAGTGGGCACAACTGGTTTTGTGTATTTCAATGCCAATCAAGATGAACGCACTAAAACTGATGTGATCGTGGTTCTTGGTGCTGCGCAATTCAACGGTGATCCAAGTCCCGTTTTTGCCAACCGTTTAGATCATGCGTTGGAATTGATCTTGCTTGATGTGGCTCCTGTCATCGTGACCGTTGGCGGCAAACAACCAGGGGATCGATTCACTGAAGCATCAGCTGGACGTAACTACCTCATTGACTCTGGCCTCAGTGCTGACCAAGTGATTGCAATTCCAACAGGTTCAGACACACTCGAGTCATTAACTGCTGTGACAGTTTTGATGCGCAAGAAAAAGTGGAACAGCATGACTTTGGTTTCTGATCCGGCTCATATGGCTCGCACTCAAGCCATCGCTTCCCATTTTGGATTTGCCGCTTTTACTTCTCCAACTTCTGGTGGCCCAGGTAGTGACATGAATCTTGATTACTTGGTGCGCGAGACCGGTGGACTTTTGCATTTCTGGATTCTTGATCAATGGAGTGC
>JBEBBR010000053.1:0-10873 GCA_041158285.1 Actinomycetota bacterium | reverse complement strand
CGAGGCAGTCTGCACCCGTATCTCCGCCACCAAGGATGACAACGTCTTTGTCTTGAGCCGAGATTGGAGATTCTGCCAAATCACCTTCACACACACGATTGGCCAATGGCAAGAATTCCATTGCTTGGTACACACCAACTGCATCGCGACCAGGTACTGGCAAGTCACGCCACGCTGTAGCGCCGACAGCAATCACAACCGCGTCGTATCGCGCACGAAGATCCGCAGCAGTGATGTCAGTTCCGACGTCAATGCCAGTACGGAACTTCACACCTTCGGCTTCCATCTGTTCGATGCGACGATCAAGATGGCGCTTTTCCATTTTGAATTCAGGAATGCCGTAACGCAAAAGTCCACCAGGACGATCTGCACGTTCGAAGACCGCAACCGTGTGACCTGCGCGGGCAAGTTGTTGTGCGGCTGCAAGACCAGCAGGCCCAGAACCAATGACTGCAACAGTTTTTCCGGAGTGACGTGCAGGTGGTTGAGGTGCAACCCAACCTTCATCCCATGCACGATCAATAATGCTGACCTCAACCTGTTTGATGGTCACAGGATCTTGGTTGATCCCAAGTACACAAGCGGTTTCACAAGGTGCGGGACATAGTCGGCCCGTGAACTCTGGGAAATTGTTGGTGGCATGAAGACGTTCAATCGCTTCACGCCAATCATCACGGTAGGTCAAGTCATTCCATTCTGGAATGAGATTTCCTAGCGGACAACCGTTGTGGCAAAACGGAATTCCGCAGTCCATGCATCGGGCTGCCTGGTTATGAAGCTTCTCTGGATCGAAAGGTTCGTAAACCTCTTTCCAGTCTCGAATACGCACATCAACTGAACGTCGAGTAGGAGTCTCTCGACCATTCTTTAGAAATCCACGTGGATCAGCCACGAGCAGCCTCCATAATCGCTTCGAGTACGTCTCGACCTTCGGCTTCTGCCTTGGCCTGAGCTTCGATAACACGCTTGTAGTCGCGTGGCATTACTTTGGAAAGTCGCGGCATTGCAGCTTCCCAATCAGTGAGAAGGGTTTGAGCAATTGCTGAACCAGTCTCTTCGGCATGTTCGGCGATAAGAGCCTTAACGAAAATCTCATCGTCATGTGAAAGCGGTTCGATATCAACCATTTCACTGTTAACCCGTGAATTCACCAGATCGAGTACGTAAGCGATACCGCCTGACATACCTGCAGCGAAGTTGCGACCTGTAGGTCCGAGGATAAGTACGCGGCCACCGGTCATGTATTCGCAACCATGATCGCCAACACCCTCAACCACAATCGTGGCTCCAGAGTTTCGAACACAGCAACGTTCACCGACAAGTCCACGAGCAAAAATCTTTCCGCTCGTTGCACCGTATCCAAGTACGTTACCTGCGATCACATTGTTTTCTGCAGCGAATGTGGCAGTACGTGCTGGTCGAACAATGAGGCGTCCGCCAGACAAACCTTTACCAACATAGTCGTTGGAATCACCTTCGAGTCGCAGTGTGATGCCTGTTGGCAAGAACGCACCAAAGGATTGACCAGCACTTCCTTCGAAGGTCACATCGATAGTGGATTCAGGAAGTCCTGCTCCCCCATAGATTCTGGTGAGTTCTGAACCAAGCATCGTGCCAACTGTTCGATTGACGTTGCGAACGTTCAACTGGGCACGAACTGGTTCTCCCTTGGTTAATGCAGGCTGAGCAATCTTGATGAGTTCATTATCGAGTGCGTGAGCCAAGCCATGATCTTGGGCTTGAGTGTGATGCAAGTTGCCTGTGAATGATTCTGGGCGATACAGAATTGGTGAAAGATCTAGCCCTTCAGCTTTCCAATGTGAAATCGCAGAATTGAAATCCAAGGCATCGCTATGTCCCACTGCTTCTTCCAGAGTTCGGAAACCCAACTCGGCAAGAATTTCACGAACCTCTTCGGCAATGTATTCAAAGAAGTTAACAACGAATTCTGGTTTGCCACTGAAACGTGAACGAAGAACTGGATCTTGCGTTGCAACACCGACAGGGCAGGTATCGAGGTGACACACACGCATCATGATGCAACCAGAAACCACGAGTGGTGCAGTTGCGAAACCAAACTCTTCAGCACCTAGAAGTGCAGCAATCACAACATCGCGACCAGTCTTGAGTTGACCATCAGCTTGGACGACAACGCGGTCACGCAAACCATTGAGCAACAAGGTTTGCTGGGTCTCAGCCAAGCCAAGTTCCCAAGGTCCACCTGCATGTTTGAGTGAGGTAAGCGGCGATGCACCGGTTCCACCATCATGACCTGAAACCAAAACCACATCGGCATGAGCTTTTGCCACACCGGCAGCAACAGTTCCGATTCCGACTTCAGAAACCAGTTTCACATGAATGCGAGCTTGAGGGTTGCTGTTCTTGAGGTCGTGAATGAGTTGAGCCAAATCCTCAATGGAGTAAATGTCGTGATGTGGTGGTGGAGAAATCAGACCAACACCTGTCGTGGAGTGACGTGTCTTCGCAATCCACGGATACACCTTGTGCGCTGGAAGCTGTCCACCTTCACCAGGTTTTGCACCTTGTGCCATCTTGATCTGAATGTCATCAGCATTCACGAGGTATTCACTAGTTACACCAAATCGACCTGAAGCAACCTGCTTGATAGCAGAGCGCTTGGAGTCACCGTTTGGCATTACTTCGAATCGAGATGCGTCTTCGCCACCTTCACCGGTATTGGATTTTGCACCAATACGGTTCATAGCGATTGCAAGATTTTCGTGTGCTTCGGCACTGATAGACCCGTAGGACATTGCACCGGTTGAGAAACGTTTCACAATTTCTGAAACTGGTTCAACTTCATCAATCGAAATAGCAGGACGATTTGCGTTGAACTTGAAAAGCCCACGCAAAGTCATCAGTCGTGATGATTGATTGTTCACACGTTCGCTATATTGCTTGAAAATGTCGTAGCGACCTTCGCGTGTGCTGTGTTGAAGTTTGAATACTGTTTCTGGATCAAAGAGGTGAGGTTCACCTTCTCGACGCCACTGGTATTCACCACCAATGTTGAGCAGACGGTGCGCTGGAGAAATGCCTGACGGTGGGTAGGCAACCGAGTGACGTTGTGCGGCTTCTTCGGCAATTACATCGATGCCAATGCCACCGAGTTTCGAAGTAACACCAGTGAAGTACTTATCGACAAGGTCTTGTGACAAACCAATTGCTTCGAAGATCTGAGCGCCACGATAGGAGTCCACAGTCGAGACACCCATCTTGCTCATCACTTTAAGAACGCCCTTACCAAGTGCCTTGATGGTGTTGCGCACAGCCTTCTCAGGTGAAACATCAATGACACCACGACGGGCGAGGTCTTCAACAGTTTCAAGTGCAAGGTATGGATTAATAGCTGCAGCACCAAACCCAATGAGCAAGGCAACATGGTGAACTTCCCGGACGTCGCCAGATTCAATGAGCAAACCAACCTGGGTGCGAGAACGTTCGCGCACTAAGTGATGATGAACTGCCGAGCACAAAAGAAGTGAAGGAATTGGAGCATGCTCGCGGTCACTATCGCGGTCACTCAAAACAACGAAACGTTTACCTTGACGGATCAACGCATCAACTTCACGACAGATTTCTTCGATGCGCTTGGCCATGGCATCGCCACCACCATCGACGCGGTACAAGCCAGAAACTTTGGCTGCAGCAAATCCAGGTAGTGAACCATCGCGATTGATGTGCAAAATTTTTGCTAAATCATCGTTGTCGATAACTGGAAACGGTAGAACAACTTGGCGAGTGTGATCGGCAGTTGCATCGAGCAAATTACCTTCACGACCAGTTGCAGTGGCAAGTGAAGTAACAATCTCTTCGCGAATTGCATCGAGTGGTGGATTTGTCACCTGTGCGAATAGTTGTTGGAAGTAATCGAAAACCAAACGTGGACGCTCAGACAAAACAGCGAGAGGAGTGTCTGTTCCCATGGAACCAAGCGCTTCGCCACCTGACTTCGCCATCGGAGCCATGATGACGCGCAACTCTTCTTGGGTATATCCAAAAGTCTGTTGACGACGAGCCACTGAAGAAGAAGTATGAATAACGTGTTCACGCTCAGGCAGCGCATCAAGATGGATGATGCCGTTTTCGACCCACTCTTGATATGGATTTTGAGCAGCAAGTTCGTTCTTGATTTCGTCGTCTTCGACAATACGACCTTGGGAAATATCGACAAGGAACATACGACCTGGTTGGAGTCGACCTTTACGAACAATCTCCTCAGCAGGAATGTCGAGCACGCCTGACTCTGAGGCAAGGATGACTAATCCGTCTTTGGTTACCCAAAAACGTCCAGGACGGAGCCCGTTGCGATCGAGCACAGAACCAATCACATTTCCATCGGTGAAAGAAATGTTTGCTGGGCCATCCCATGGCTCCATCAACGATGAGTGGTATTCATAAAACGCACGACGTTGTGGGTCCATTTCAGTGTGGTTTTGCCACGCTTCAGGAATCATCATCAGCACTGCATGTGGAAGTGAACGTCCACCGAGATGTAAAAGTTCTAGAACTTCGTCGAATGATGCAGAGTCCGATCCACCTGGAGTCACAATCGGGAAGATGCGAGAGATGTCGCCAGGAATCAAATCGCTAGTAAGCATTGCTTCGCGAGCTTGCATCCAGTTTCGATTGCCTTTAACGGTGTTGATTTCACCATTGTGTGCAATCAAACGATACGGGTGCGCAAGTGGCCATGATGGGAAAGTGTTTGTTGAGAAACGTGAGTGAACAAGTGCAAGTGATGATGTGAATCGCGAGTCAGATAAATCTGGAAAAAATGGTTCAACCTGCGCTGTAGTCAACATACCTTTGTACACAAGTGTGCGACTTGAAAGTGAAGGGAAATACACAGCAGCTTCATGTTCTGCACGTTTGCGAAGAACAAATACGCGACGTTCGAGTGCAAGTTGATCAACGGCAACTTTGGACTTGACGAACATCATCTGGAATCGTGGCATTACCGAGCGTGCGGTGTGACCAATCATGGTGTCGTTTGTTGGCAAGTCACGCCAGCCGATGATTTGAAGTTCTTCCTCGAAAGCAATGTCAGCGATATGGGCACGGGCTGCATCTGCAGCTCCTTCTTCCTGTGGCAAGAAGGCGATACCGACTGCATATTCACCCGCGACAGGAAGGTCAAAACCACAAACTTCGCGCAGGAAGGCATCTGGCATTTGCACCAAAATGCCCGCACCATCACCAGAATCAGGTTCTGAACCTGAAGCGCCACGGTGTTCGAGGTTGGTCAAAGCAAGTAGCGCTTTTTGAACGATATCGTGGGAGGCAACACCTTTGAGGTCTGCTACCCAGGCCACACCACAAGCATCTTTTTCGGCAGTTGGGTCATACAAACCCTGAGCAGCTGGAATTGCTTGGCTGAAATGGGTGAGGGCCATGGAATCTCCCTTGGTCGTCGGATGTGAATCTGCGAGGACGACCTTGGCCAAGCGAGGCGCAAATCTAGCAGCGTTCGAGGCATCTCACTAGACCGCGGCACGCCTACCTTTGTGACGTGCGCTACTCGCCTACCGCCGACTCCTGAGGCTCACGGCGAGAATTGATGAACCACAAGGTCGCGGTGATACCGATGATGACAGCGGTAAATACGTTCAGACGCAGTCCCAGAATGTGATTCGCAGTGTCGATGCGCAGCATTTCCACCCAGGCTCGCCCGAGGCAGTACACCGCAATATAGAGGGCAAAAACTTGACCCTTCACGAGGGTGAAGTGCTTTTGAGCCCACACCAAACCGAGGGCGAGAGCTGCGCACCACAGGGACTCATACAGAAATGTGGGGTGGAAGGTTGCATATTCCGTATAACCAGCAGGTCGATTGGAGTAATCAATCTCGAGACCCCACGGCAGTTCGGTTGGAGCGCCAAAGAGTTCTTGATTAAACCAATTACCAAACCGGCCGATCGCTTGAGCTAGTGCAATGCCTGGGGCTAAGGCATCGGCAAGGGCGGGAACATCAAAACCCTTGCGGCGTGCACCATAGGCAGCACCTACAAATCCAAGTGCTATAGCTCCCCAGATTCCAAGTCCCCCATCCCAAATCCGGAATGCAGCAAGTAATCCACGACCGTTTTCGCCAAAATAAATCTCGGCATCGGTGATGACGTGATACAGCCTGCCGCCAATGATTCCCGCGGGAACTGCATACATTGCAATGTCGGCAATATCTTCTGGTCCACCACCTTGCGCCTGCCAGCGCGAACTACCCCAGCGAACGGCAATCAAAATGCCAAGCACAATAAGTAATGCGTAGGCGCGCACAGGAAGTGGCCCAGCCATCCAAACACCTTGATCAGGTGATGGAATGGAGAAGATGAACATGATTAAGCCGCAGCTGTGGCTTTGACCCATTCGATGAACTTCTCTGGTCCACCTTTAAGAACTTCATCAGTGATTTCGGTCCCATTAACGGTGATGTTTGGTGTGCCAGGAATTGCTTCATCTTGGAACATTTGAGTGCTGTCATCTGCCCACTTGATGTAACGCTTGTCGTTTACACAGTTGTTGAACTCGTCGCGCACATCTTTGTCGAGACCTGCAGACATACCAATTGCGTGGAGGTCGTCGTCACTCCAGCCGACACCTTCAACCTGTGGTTGCGCTTTGAAAAGGGTGTTGTGGAAGGAGTCGCCAATGCCGTACTCGATCGCACAGCCCCACGCAGAAATGCCGCGAGCTGAGTGCTCGCCAGGGAAACGATCATCGAGAAACGCGGTTGGGCGATATTCAACTTTTACAACATTATCTTTGGCCAACTGCTGAACAGCATCGTTGTAAATACTTTCGAATGCTCCACAACCTGGGCATTGGAAGTCTTCCCAAATCACCATGGATGCAGAAGCCGTGGTGTCTGGGTTGATAACCCATGCAAGGTTTTCGCTCACGCCAGCAGGAACTTTGCCTTCGTTGTTTGGCGAATCGGCGGGGCGAGAACCAAAGTAGCCAATTGCAATAATGCCAACTACGACTGCAGCGACGAGGCCACCACCAACAAAGCGGATCAATCGTTCGCGTTTCGCTGCTGCTTGCGCACGTTCGCGTGCATTTTGCGCTTTTGAACGGCGTTCTGCGTCTTTACTCATGGTCTACTTTCCTTCGTTTGCATTGATGGACTCGGTGTCCCCACGGTCAAGGCTGAAGCCAGTGTTTGGCCAGATTGCTAGCCGCACCGCGATACCGGCAAATAATAGGTCACGCAGGATTTCTTGGGTGTATCGAAGATTTTTACCTTCAGGATCAAGGTCCCCGCCTCCGCCAAAGCACCCACAGTCGATGGAATATCCACGAGCCCACACCTGAGCGATCATGACGATGAACATAGCCATCAAGAGACCACTAACGATGGCAGCCGCTCTAGTGAACAGTCCCGCAAGCAACAAGATCGCTAAAGCGATTTCAAGCGCAGGAACTGCATAACCTAGAAGCATCGCGAGGTCGTTAGGGATACCAAGTCGATAGGCGATGATGGCATCGCGGGCGCCGTTTGGTTCAAAAAGTTTGATAACTCCGGCATAGCCCAAAACGAGGGCCAAAACGACTCTCGATAAAACTCCAACATAGGGATGGGAAAGAAGACTTTTCACCACGTGCCTTTCACTAGAACTTCAATATCCGCGCGAATATCTGCAACGGGAGTTTCTGGGAGCCACACAACTGGCGCCTGAGAGATTGCACCACCTCGACCGAAACCGATCAGTTGCGTTCCATGACCCACTTCATACCCTTCGGCAGGAGTAGGAGACGGTGGCACTTCAATCTCCACACCTAATGCAAGGCCAGCTTTTTGGATGATCGAAAAATCTCCAGTCAAACCAATGATGTCCTCGCCATACTGATCAAGGTAAGTACGTAACACTTCGGGTGTATCGCGGGCTGGGTCGGTTGTTACAAAGACAACTCGCACTTTACTTTTAATCTCAGCAGGCAATCCGCGAACAGCGGCAGCCGCAGTTGCAGTCTGTGTCTGGCAAAAACCATCAGCGCAATTGGTATAACCAAAAAACACGATGTTGACTTCACCAGGCAAACCATCAGTAGCCCAGTTCACAGATTCACCATTCGTGTCGATGAACTCACCGTTGGGAAGTAGGTACGGAGTTTGCAACCACGCACCTTTAAAGGGTGAATCTGAGTCAACAGTTTTGACTACTGCAGGAGTTCCGTGTGCTGAATGGTCGTCTGAAGTTGAACATCCTGAGAGCACGAGAGCAAGGCTCAAAAAACCCACAATACGAGTTTTCATTATTTTCTCTTGACTCCAGCAGCCAGCTGACGTGAAAGTTCTCGAACTGCGATGACTGCTTCTTCATGATTTGGAGCGTTCAACACAGCCTTCACAAAAGCAGATCCAACGATGACACCGTCGGCAAACTTCGCAACTTCCGCCGCTTGTTCTGGAGTTGAAACTCCAAGGCCCACGGCAATTGGCAAATCGGTAACTTCACGAGTGCGTGCAACCAAAACTTCAGCATGATTTGATACAGAAGTTCGAGTTCCGGTTACGCCCATGAGAGAAGCTGCATAGACGAAGCCAGATGTCACATCCGTGACAATGCTTAAGCGGCTATCAGTAGAACTTGGAGCCACCAAAAAGATTCGATCGACTCCAGTTGCATCCGTTGCAGCGATCCAAGCTTCAGCTTCTTCAGGAGTGAGATCTGGAGTGATGACTCCCACTCCCCCTGCAGCTTTGAATTCCGTAGTGAATCTATCAACGCCATAACGTTCGATCGGATTCCAGTACGACATGATCAGTGGCACTGCACCAGCTTCAGCGACTGCTGTTACAGAGTTAAGAACATCTACTGCATGTGCACCATTGGTCAATGCACGTTCGACAGCCTCTTGGATAGTAGGGCCGTCCATCAACGGATCGCTATAAGGCCAACCAACTTCAACAATGTCTGCCCCGCCGTCAACAATGGCGCGAATAATGTCGTTACATTCCGAAACAGTAGGAAAGCCTGCTGGGATGTATGCGATCAACGCTGCTCGATCTTCTGCTTTTGCTCGCGCAAATGCATCATGCAGGGAACTCATACCTGACCCTTTTCTGAAAAGTATTCAGCAGCAGTTGCAACATCTTTGTCACCACGACCTGAAAGATTGACGAGAATCGTTGCTGAACTTCCAAGTTCATTACCAAGTTGAATTGCACCAGCTAATGCATGGGCTGATTCAATTGCAGGAATGATTCCTTCGGTTCTACACAAAATGAGAAACGCATCCATCGCTTGCTCATCGGTGATCGCTCGGTACTTGGCTCGACCAGAGTCGGCAAGCCATGCATGTTCGGGTCCAACACTTGGGTAGTCCAAACCGGCACTAATCGAGTGAGACTCAATTGTTTGGCCTTCTTCATCTTGCATCAAGAAAGAACGTGACCCTTGGAAAACTCCTCGGAGCCCGCCAGAGATACATGCAGCGTGTCGGCCAGATTCAATTCCGTCACCGCCGGCTTCAAATCCCCACAGTGCAACTTCTGCATCATCAAGGAATGGATGGAAAATTCCAATCGCGTTGCTGCCACCACCAACGCAGGCTGCGACAGCATCAGGAAGTTGGCCAGTCATCGCCAAAACTTGTTCGCGAGCTTCGACACCAATGACTCTGTGGAAATCTCGGACCATCATTGGGAACGGATGTGGACCTGCGACCGTACCGAGCAGGTAATGGGTGTCATCAACATTCGCGACCCAATCGCGCATCGCTTCGTTCACCGCATCTTTGAGTGTGCGAGAACCCGCAGTTACTGGAACAACGGTTGCACCCAACATTTTCATTCGTGCGACATTCAACGCCTGGCGACGAGTGTCTTCTTCACCCATGTAGACAACACATTCCAAGCCCATCAATGCAGCTGCAGTTGCACTGGCAACTCCGTGCTGACCTGCACCTGTTTCGGCGATAATGCGAGTCTTACCCATGCGCTTGGTGAGCAACGCTTGACCTAAAACATTATTGATTTTGTGCGAGCCGGTGTGATTGAGATCCTCTCGCTTCAGTAGAACTCGCGCACCACCACAATGCTCAGAAAATCGCTTTGCATCAGTGAGAGGTGATGGACGGCCTGAATAGGTGAAGTGCAAATCTGCAAGTTCTTTTTGGAAAGCTGGATCAGCCTTCGCAGCAAGGTATTCGGTTTCGAGTTGATCGACAGCAGCCATCAAGGCTTCAGGTACAAATCGTCCGCCGAAATCTCCAAAGTGTCCGCGCACGTCTGGGAAAGTTGCTGTCATTCAGATCTCCTCAAGGTAATGCGCCTATTCTCGTCTAACTCACTCAGGCCCGCAGAATTCAGCGATGCTTCACAGCTGGATGAGCGCCAGCTGTCACCATTTCATGAACGGCTTGCTGCGGATCTGCACCTGTGACGAGCGCCTCACCAACGAGTACCGCATCCGCTCCTAGATTTGCGTAGGTCAACAAGTCTTGCGGACCGCGAATTCCACTCTCAGCAATTTTGACGATGTGAGAAGGAATAAGTGGAGCGACGACTTCAAATTGATGAGGATTGATTTCGAGGGTGCGAAGATCGCGTGAGTTGATTCCGATCACTTCGGCACCCGCATCAAGAGCTCTCACAACTTCATCAGCATCATGCACCTCGACTAGCGGGGTCAAGCCAAGCGTTTTTGCTCTTTCAATAAGACTCACTAAGGCATTTTGATCTAGGGCTGCAACAATCAAAAGTGCAAGATCTGCGCCATGTGCTCTCGCTTCCCAGAGTTGGTAACTAGAGACAATGAAATCTTTGCGAAGAATGGGAATATCTACTGCAGCGCGAACCGCATCAAGGTCGGCGAGAGATCCTGAAAATCTGCGTTGTTCTGTCAAC
>JBEBBR010000052.1:0-3583 GCA_041158285.1 Actinomycetota bacterium | reverse complement strand
ACAGTCCTAAAGCATCCATCTGCCGACGAAGAGTCACAATGGTTTGTGATTCATCGATGTCGACATCATCCCAAGTGACAAGTGTGCCAACTGGAATATCGCGACGTGCTTTGGCACCCTGAAGGAGGCCGATTGGGACGAGATTGTCACGAAGTGCATCTTCCTTGCGGTCTGCAACAGCACGCATGGAGAATCCACCGATACCGTCGAAGACATCACCGGTGCGGTGATCCTTCTTGGTTGATGCAACAACTTCGGTCATGCGTGAGGTGCAAGCAAATGAAGCCTGACCGTCGACCAACATTTTGGCGACAGTGAGTGGTGCTTCAACACTTGCGAGGTGGTACGGACGGTACAAAGAGAAGTACGGTCCTGGACCCATTCCAAGGTATGACATTTCGTGTGCAACGTATGGCTTGTCACTCTTGACGATAACAAAAACGCCTGGAGCAACATCGCCGGTGCAGTAATCAACAACACCAGTCTCTTCGAGCACGCCACCATCAGCGACAGGTACGAAGACGTTGTGCAACGTTTTGACGGTTGCAGCAGGTCCGATCATTGCGCGCTTTGACAACTTCAAACCAGTTGCGTTGGCAAGTGCAGACATTTCGATCATTGTCTTTGAACCGTCAGTGAATGAGCAGAGCATCTTTGGGTTCATCTTCTTTGCAGCTGCACGTTCTGCAACTGTGTCAGGAGTTGATAGTGGTTCGAATGGATTGTTCTTACCTTTACCAGCCATGATGACTTCAAATGAAAGATCACGTGCAAACTCAACAAGAGCCAAAGCTTCTACTGGTTCATCACCATGACACACGGCATAAAGCACGCCATTGTCTGCAGCGATTTTGGTAAGTAGAGGTCCAATAGTTACGTCCATCTCGACATTGAGAACAGCGACGTGCTTTTTGTTGAGCAATGATGCGTGAGTAACACGGGCGCCAACTTCAGGCACACCAGTTGCTTCTACAACCACATCAACATTCAATTCAGAAACAATAAAGGCATTCGTGGTACCAACTGGTTTGCCGGCGTCGATGGCGGCGTTGAGCTCTGCAACATCTGAAGAGATGAGAGGCTTTGGGAGACCTAAGTCAGCGAATGCTTGTTCAATTCGTGCGGGATCAACATCGGCAATGGCTGCTACGTCCATGCCACCCATGCTGTGGGTTTGGTTCGCAAATCCACGACCCATTTGCCCAGCGCCAACCATGGCGATGCGGCTATTACGTCCTTGTTTGCGTGCGAGCTCTTCTAAACGGCCGCGGTATTCCATATCTATACGCTCCTAGTAATCACAATACGAGTTCCGACAGTTACTTCTGGTAGTTCTTGTTCGGCAATGTTGACATCGCCAGGCATTTCGGGGGTGGTTTGGCCATTAGCTTTGAGATTGAGATGGCCTAAATTCATAAGGTTTGCGCTGGCAACATCGCCAACCGCCAAGATGGTGAATTGCTCGTCACCGATATGAACAACATCGCCAGCTAGAAGGTTTTCACCTTGTGAAGTGACGGTATGCAAGATACAAAAATCATGTAACTCTTCCGGTGCGTTAGCCCCAAAGAACACGAGCATTCCTTGCTCGCGAAACGCTGGGACTAACTCACCGATAGCGTCAACGACAGTGTCGTAGACAATTTCGCTCATCTAAATCAGCCAACGAGCGTTACGTTTTCAGGCTTAACACCTGAAACGAAAAGTTCTTTAGTAATGAACATTGCAAGTGGACCTGCAGGGCTGGTGGCGTGAATGTCGATGGTCAAAACCTTCTTCATTGGGTAAACGCCAACGCGAGCGGTACCGCCGCAGTCGATAACTGCACATGCAAGCTTCTCGAAAGGAGCGCTGCTCTTGAAACCATCGAATGGTTCGCCGCCAGTGAGATCTGCAATGTGCTGTGCAACAGCGTGAATTCCGCCGCCAGTTACGCAGTAGATGAGTGGTTTGTCAGCAGTTGGATGAACGATCAATGGACCGCCCCAGCCACCTTTACCTGGTTCGACCTTGACTGCTTTGTATTCGGTCATTGAATGGCCTTTCGAGTAGAGAGTTGATGGAGAAATGAAAGACGGGGCTGAGCCAGTAATGACTCAGCCCCGCGCTCGCATTAGTTAGAGCTGGAGTAAAGGCCGAAGCTCGCGAAGTAAGCGATGACCACTGAAAGTGGACCGGTTACCAAACGTGAGAACAAAACGGCAGGAACGCCAACCTCTACGGTCTCTGGCTCAGCTTCGCCAAGTGCAAGACCGACTGGGATGAAGTCGCAACCAACCTGTGGGTTGATAGCGAACAATGCTGGAAGTGCGTACTGGGCTGGGATGGTTCCCTTACCAATTTCAACACCGAGCAATGTTCCAACGATCTGTGCGATAACAGCGCCAGGTCCAAGCAATGGGCTAAGAACTGGAATTGCACAGACGATAGAAACGAGGATCAAACCACCGAGGGAACTTGCAGAACCCTTGATGCCTTCAGCAATCAAAGTACCAACACCGGTGGTAAGAACCAAACCGATGATGAAGGAAATGAATGCCATGAAAGGAATCACGTTACGGATGACAGTGTCAACCGAATCGCGACCTGCTTGGTACAAGGTACCAACTACGCCACCGACGCTACGGCCGATTTTTACGAGAAGTGAATTCAATGCGTCCATGTTTATGCATTCTCCTTACGAGCGATCATGACCTTAGTGATTGCTTCGGTAACGATGCCGCGGATGAAGATGACAACGAGACCGACCAAGAGGTAACGGACTGCGAGGTCACCCAAGCCGTAGCCGAGGGTTGTGATACCGGCTGCGATACCTGCGTAAACAAACAATTCGCCTGGATTCGCGTGTGGGAAGATGCCAAGAATTGGGTGTACGAACGAGACAGCTGAATCGTAGAAAGCTGGCTTGAAACGTTCTGGCAAGAAACGACCCATGGTGTAAGCCATTGGGTTGGTCAAGAAGAAAACAGCAAGGAATGGCAGCACGATGTAACGCACTGGGTACCACTGAATTCCTGGCTGTGCAGCTGCACGGCCGAGACCTTCGATTTTTTCGACACCGATGAGGCGGATCAATGCGTTAACAGCGGTCAGAAGAACGACCAGTGTTGGCAAGATGCCACCCATAAGTGATAGCAAAACTTCGCCGCCTTTTCCGAAAACTGCAATAAAGTTTTCAGCCCAGCTAGCAAGAGTTTCTGTCATATTCACCCCTCCATGTGCTCTAACAGTCACGACATGTGACCGGCGAAACTGCGTAAGCGAGGTGTCCTACGCAGCTTTCTTACACTTACTCTGCGTTGTCTGCTTTCGCAGGAACGAGCAAGGTTGAAGCCGCCATCTGGGCTGCACTTCGCACCTTGTCCTTCATGCCAGGGATGGATTCATCACTGGCTAGAAGGGTAAGTGAAAGTCCTTTGAGTTCAGGGCACTCTTTGGGAGCGGCGAAGACTGTGAATCCAGTCATTACGCGTGCGTCAACCACGGTGTCACCCTGATGTGCCATTGCAACGAATGCGCGTCCGCCGCGGTAGCGCTTGCCACCAAGACCAACTGCAGTGCGTCCCTGTTGCCGAAGTGGCTT
>JBEBBR010000051.1:0-7858 GCA_041158285.1 Actinomycetota bacterium | reverse complement strand
GTCTCAAGATGTGACACCCACATCTCATCGCCTAACCTCCCGCCCATGACATCACTGCTCACTCGCCGCCGGGTCGTTGACCACGGTCGCCGTAGCGTTTCTGCATGTCGTCCTTGTCGTTGATCCCAGCCCAATCGGACACAGCCACATATAAATGGCCCACATCAGTGGAAACGACTCAGGAGAAATCCCATGGCACTACCAGCAAAAATCGACGCCCGCGGCCCACGTTTTGGTGCTGCAGTCACCACAGTCGTCTTGGCAATCGCATTCCTCACCATCGGCACACCAGTTGCGACTGCGCTATTGGTACTTCAAACAGTCGTGTTTGGTTTGGGTGCGCTCGTTGGTCCACATGTTCAGCCATATGGTCTGTTTTTCGCCAAGGTAGTTCGTCCACGTTTGGCTCCAGCAACTGAATTCGAAGCTCCCCAACCTCCACGTTTTGCGCAGGCTGTTGGACTTGGTTTTGCAATTGCTGCGTTGATCGGTGTTGGGCTCAGTATTCAATTACTAACAACTATTGCAGTTGGTTTTGCACTCGCCGCTGCATTCCTTAATGCAGCTTTCAATTTCTGCCTCGGTTGCGAGATGTACCTGCTCATTCGCAGGTTCTCAGCTCCAGCCAACTAATAAAGCCCTCTATTTCATTTTCCACACACATTCAAAGGAATAACTATGTCTAATTCAGCACTCGTCGACGCCGAATGGTTGATCGCACATCAAGACGATTCAAATGTTGTCATCATCGAAGTTGATGAAGACACTGCAATATACGCAACTAATCACATCCGCAATGCAATCCGTCTCGATTGGAAAACCGATCTTCAAGATCCCGTTCGTCGCGATTTTGTAGACCAGGCTCAGTTCTCAGCTTTGCTTTCATCGCGCGGAGTCAACAACGACGATATCGTGGTTTTGTATGGTGGCAACAACAACTGGTTTGCTGCATATGCTTTTTGGTACTTCAAACTTTATGGTCATGCAGACGTTCGCCTTCTTGATGGTGGCCGCAAAAAGTGGGAACTTGATGGTCGCGAACTTGTCGCCGAAGTTCCAACACGCGCTACAACAAATTACGATGCAAAACCACAAGACCTTTCACTTCGCGCATTCCGCGATGATGTTCTCAAAGCAATCGGCACTCAGAACTTGGTCGATGTTCGTAGTCCAGATGAATATGCAGGTCGATTGCTAGCGCCAGCTCATTTGCCACAGGAAGCCGGTCTTCGCGGTGGTCATATTCCAACTGCAATCAGTGTTCCGTGGAGCAAGGCTGCAAACGAAGACGGAACTTTCAAGTCTGTCGAAGAACTCACTGAGTTGTACAAAGCTGCCGGTATCGATCTCAACAAAGACACTATTGCGTACTGCCGCATTGGTGAACGCAGTGCACACAGCTGGTTTGTTCTCAACACATTGCTCGGACTTTCAAACGTCAAGAACTACGACGGTTCGTGGACTGAATACGGCTCACTCGTTGGCGCACCAATCACCTTGGGTGACGAACCTGGCGTTCCTGCAGGTACCCGCTGATGTGCGGCGCACTGCCTGCTGGCACTCAGATTGACCCAACTCTTCTGGCTGCTCAGACTTTGATCCATGGCACGGTCACCCGCAAGGGTGACCCTGTCACGGTCGGGTATGCCCGCCTCGAAGATGCATCAGGTGAGTTCACCGCTGAAGTTCCACTCACCAATGGTGGCGCTTTCCGCTTCTATGCCCGCCCCGCTACCTGGACGGTCAAAGTTTTGGTGGGTTCAGAAACTCATTCAGTCACGGTTGAGGCGCGTGATGGAGACAACGCCCCAATCGCCATCGACCTCTGAGTTTGATCTTCCACTCTGAAGTAGGCTGAGACCTATGAATACTGAGCATTTCTTCACTGGTTTATTGATTCTGTGCTCCATCAGCATCACCTGGTTTGCAGGTTATGTTGTGTACAAATTGTTTAAGGGTCAGAACTAATGAATCAGCCAACCCCGCCAGCAGGTGACGAACCGACACAGCTTGCCGGTGTCCATCGCGACATCGCGCACATGTCATGGCTTGTGGGAACCTGGACGGGCTTTGGCGAAGGTCAGTACCCAACCACTGAAGCTTTCCGCTACGAAGAAGTTGTGCAGTTTGCCACCGACGGTCGACCATTTTTGGAATACCGCTCTATGACGTGGATTGTTGATGAAGACAACAAGCGCATCAAACCTGCACATACCGAATCAGGGTATTGGCGACCAGCTCCTGACAACGGAATCGAAGCACTGATCGCACATCCGCTTGGCTACTCCGAACTGTGGTTGGGTCAGGTTGAAGTAACCGAGTTAGTAAACGCTCGCATTACTGGCGCACGTTTGACGATGCATGCTGATGCAATCATCGCGTCGCCTACCGCAAAATCTTTACAGTCCGGAACCCGTATGTACGGTTTGGTCAACGGCGAATTGTTGATGACCTACGACATGGGTGCAGTGGATCAACCACACACCAATCACTTAGCTATCAGAATGGCACGCGCATGATTGAAGATTGGGATCGCCGACTTCGATCACATGGCTACCGCATTACGCCACAACGTCAGTTAGTGCTTGAAGCTGTTTACACATTGCGTCACGGATCACCTGACGAAATTTTGGCTGAAGTTCAGCGCCATGCAAGTGGTGTAAATCTCTCAACCATTTATCGCGCACTTGAGGTCCTCGAAGAAGTGGGACTCGTAACCCACGCGCACATCGGACATGGTGCTCCGACGTACCACGCGGTTGATTCACATACCCACATTCACCTGGCATGTGATGGCTGCAGCACTGTTGAATCAATTTCAGCAGACATTCTTGAGCCGCTCGTTCGCAGTCTTCGCGCAGACAAAGGTTTCGAAGTCGACGTATCGCATGTGGCTTTTCATGGCCGCTGCCGCAAGTGTGTTGAGAGTGGCCGTTCCGGTCGCCACTGACCTAGCACTTACCACGCCCGCTTTGTAATCGCGTCAGTCTTTTAGATACGGCACACTCACCTTATGGAAACAACTCTTTCTGCTATTCCGAGTGCCATTGCCATGCCAGAGGGCGCACTCGATGTGGCGGTTGCTTGGCATTACGGCGATCCGCTGGGGGAGCAAAGAATGTTGGTTACAGGTAATGGCAATGTTGATATGTCACATCGCGGAGTCATCACAGTCAAAGGCCCTGAACGTTTAAGTTTTCTCAATTCACTTACAACGCAAGCGCTTCTTGATTTGGCTCCACGACAAAGTGCACTGACTCTTAATCTGACTATCAATGGTTTTGTGGAACACGAACTTCATCTAGCTGATGATGGTGAAACGCTATGGATTACGTGTGAACAGCAATCAACTGAAGATGTATTCAAATACCTCTTAAAAATGCGTTTTCGACTTGAACTTGAGATTACAGATGTCACTGAAGAGTGGGCCTGTATTTGGCAGCCAGTTTCTGCGGCACATGAAAAATACTTAACTTTCATCAGTCCTTTTGCGTGGCAGGCCCGTGAAATCTTGGTGCCTCGCTCAGAAGCTGCAGAGATTGTTGCGCAAGCACCTGCAGGTATGTGGGCATACGAAGCCTTACGAATTGCGGCATTGGTGCCACGTCAAGATCGTGAAACCGATCATCACACGATTCCACACGAAGTGAATTGGTTGGAGTCTGGAGTGCATCTCAACAAGGGTTGCTATCGCGGACAAGAAACTGTTTCAAAGGTGTACCGCATGGGTAAGCCGCCACGCCGTTTAACAATGTTGCACCTCGATGGCTCCCAAGATGTTTTGCCACTTCATGGAACTGAAGTTTTGTCTGGTGATGCAGTAGTTGGTTTCATCGGCGCATCGGCTCAACACTACGAACTTGGCCCCATCGCCTCGGCAGTAGTGAAACGTAATCTTGATCCAGAAGCAGTTGTTACAGTTCTCGGACAGCGGGCCTCACAAGAAACGGAATTGCCAGTATGAAAAATCGCGCAGATTTTGTCGAACTGATTCGTGGCGATATCAGTGAATCGGTGCATTCCGGAATGATGGTCATGTTGGCACCAGATGGTTCCGTCGCAGGTCATGCAGGCGATATCACCAGTGCAATGTTTCCGCGTAGTACCAGCAAATTGATGCAGGCTGCTGCAATGGTTCGGTTGGGACTTAATCTAGAGCCGCGACTCTTGGCTCTCGTCGCATCTTCACATTCCGGTGGAGATATGCACGAAGCTGGCGCTCGCGAAATCCTTGAAAAATATGGTGTTCCGTTCAGTGCATTGCGATGCACACCTTTTATGCCATTGGGTTATTCGGAGAAAATTGCGTATCGAAATGCAGGTGGCGAACCTGCATCCATTCGCAGTGATTGCTCTGGCAAACATGCTGGTTTCTTGGCAACCTGCATGATCAATGGCTGGGACTTAGAAACATACCTCGAACCAACGCATCCACTTCAGGTGGCAATTTCAAATGAACTTTCACTGCTATCAGGCGATCCCGTAACCCACACCACTGTTGATGGCTGTGGAGCACCACTGCTCGCAATCACTTTGACTGGATTGGCTCAAGCTTTCCGCGCTGGCGTGGTCAGTGATCCATCCGAACCTGTTCGCAAAGTCGCTGATGCCATGCGCGCATTTCCAGAGATGGTTGGTGGAGTCGGCCGCGAAGTTACAGTGGCTATGCAATCGCTACCTGGCCTGCTCGCAAAAGACGGAGCTGAATGTGTGATCGCGATGGCACTGAGTGATGGTCGCGCCTGTGCTTTCAAGATTGCCGATGGTGGACAGCGAGCAGTAGGTGTAACAACCAAAGCGATCCTCGAGGTCTGGGGAGCTGACGCCGATGTGCTTTCACACATGCGGATCGATCAGGTGCTCGGTGGCGGTAAGCCAGTCGGCCAACTGCAGGCAACCCAACTCGTTCGCGATTTAGCAGGGCTTGTCGCCTAGCCATAACAGGTTGGTAACACCGCTTGCATTTGCAAGCACTCAAGAGGATACTCGCGGGTATGGAAACCCTGACAAGTATCGGAGACTTCATCCGGGCACAGCGAGAGGCGGCCGAAGTATCGGTTCGTGAGCTCGCCCGTGTCGCTGGTGTGTCCAACCCGTACCTGTCGCAGATTGAGCGTGGATTACGCAAACCCAGCGCTGAAATCCTGCAGCAAATCGCCAAAGCCCTCTCCGTGTCGGCCGAAACCTTGTACGTGCGTGCAGGGCTGCTCGACGAGGGCTCAGATCACCATCTGGTGGCTCAGGCCATCGCACTTGATGAGGCGCTCACGGATGCACAGCGGGCGAGTTTGCTCGATATGTACGCCCAGTTCATCACCCACAACCAACGTGCCGCAACCGTGGCACCGACTAACTCTTAGGGGTCATCATGACTAACAACCGACCATCAGGTCTGCCAGACGATGCCGTTTGGGTCCTCGAAGACGATGAAGATGGCGACGAAACCGAAACCACAACCGCAGTAGAACCTGCGTTCTCAGCAGAGCCAAACATTGCGGTCTCTTCTGATGCCATGGCTGATGCTGCAGAGACTTTCGCGCACGAAACCGCAGCCGAAGCAGCTGAGACTTTCCACAACGAAACCGCTGCAGAAGCAGCAGCTGCTTTCACTCCTTCATTGACGGATCGTTTTGTTGATGTTGCCGGCCCTGCTCTTGCCACAGTTGTCAGCAAGGTTGCACCAGTTGTTGCCAAAGGTGCTGCCGCAGTCGCGCCAGCCGTTGCTCGTGCCGAAGCGGTTGCCAAACCAGTCATCGACAAGGCTGAAGAACTGCTTGCACCGGCTGTTGCAAAGTCAGAGCCATATGTCGAGAAGGCAAGTGCCGCTTTGAGTGAACTTGCTGATGTCGTTGCAGATCGCGCAGATGCAGCCGCCGCTGCACTTGATACAACTGCAGATCGCATCAAAGACACTGCAGCCGGTATGGCAGCTGTTGCCACACCAGTTGCACGTGAATTGATGGACAAAGCTCGTCACACCATCGAAGATGTAATTTCTCGAAAGAAATAGTCGACTCATGCCTTTGCTCTCAACTATCTCTATTGCAGTCACTTTGGCTGTCGTATTCGCTGCGGCGGTTGCATTCTTCGATGCACTCCGCCACAGCACACAAGCCTTTGATGCAGTCGGACGAGGTTCAAAGGCTGCATGGTTGATCGGCATGGCTATCGCAACTATTGCTGTCTTCTTCTATGGCATGACATCTCTACCTGGACTTTTCGCAACCATCGGAACGATTGTGTATCACGTGGATCAAAAGCCAAAGTTGATCGAAATCATCCGTCCTCGTTGGTAATTCCTACTTTTTCATGGCAGCTAAACATCCAGTTGGTGTAATCACTCGCGGTACGACCGCACCCAACCGACTTCGTCGCATGGATCGTTGGTTGCTCCACACTGAATGTTCACGGCTGCGTTCGCTATCACACCCCGTGGTCGTTGATCTTGGTTACGGCGCTTCGCCAATTACTGCCTTTGAACTGCGCAACCGTTTAGCTAAAAATGTTCGAGAAGACATCCAGGTAGTTGGCATTGAAATTGATCCAGTACGAGTGGAACAAGCCCAACATCTTGCCGATTCAAGTCTGACTTTTATTCGTGGTGGGTTTGAAATCCCCACAGCTGCACCAGTGAGCGTGATTCGGGCAGCGAATGTGCTTCGGCAATATCAAGAATCCGAAGTGATTGATGCTTGGAATGTAATGGCCAAGCGACTTGAACCTGGTGGGCTTTTGCTTGAAGGTACTTGTGACGAGATTGGTCGCAAGTCAGTGTGGGTTGCGGTTCGTAGAGATGACAACGGAAATGCACAACCAGTTTCGCTAACGATCTCTACACATCTGCAGTCGTTAGAAAAACCAAGTGATGTTGCGCCACGACTTCCTAAGATTTTGATTCATCGCAATATCGAAGGCAACAAGATTTACGATGTTCTGAGGTTGCTTGATGATGCGTGGGAGCGAACTTCGCATCAATCTACTTTTGGTGCCAGACAACATTGGATTGCTGCCCTTGAATATGCCACTGCCCACGGACTTGTCACTCTAGATTCCGTATCGCGTTGGCGACTTGGTGAAGTGACAATCCCGTGGGCAGCAGTTGCGCCTGATTAAGCCTTGCCCTGATTTGCAACAGCGGCGGCGGCCTCTGCTGCAGCTGCAGGGTCTAGATATTCGCCACCAGCTTTGAGTGGTTTGAAGTTCGCATCAAGTTTGTAGACCAATGGAATTCCTGTTGGAATGTTGAGTGCAGCAATACCTTCATCACTGATTCCATCAAGGTGTTTAACCAATGCGCGAAGTGAGTTTCCGTGTGCGGTTACCAAAACTGTTTTGCCTGCTTTGAGATCCGGCACGATGGCAGATTCCCAGTACGGCAACATGCGTTCGACGACATCTTTGAGACATTCGGTTGCAGGAAGTTCTTTGCCTGCAATGTCTGCGTAGCGTGGATCGTGGGTCTGAGCGAATTCATCTTCAGGATCAATCGGCGGTGGTGGCACATCGTATGAACGACGCCACAACTGGAATTGCTCTTCGCCATATTCGTCAAGAGTCTGCTTTTTGTTTTTGCCTTGCAGAGCACCGTAATGGCGTTCGTTAAGTCTCCATGAACGTTGCACTGGAATCCAGTGACGGTCACATGCATCCAAGGCAATCTGTGCGGTGCGAATGGCGCGACGAAGTAGTGAAGTGTGCAAAACATCGGGAAGGATTCCTGCTGCCTGCATCAATTCACCACCGCGAGCTGCTTCAGCTTCACCTTTTTCGGAAAGGTTGACATCAACCCAGCCGGTGAAGAGATTGAGTGCGTTCCACTGACTTTCGCCGTGACGCAAGAGGATGAGGGTGTAGGTGT
>JBEBBR010000050.1:0-8426 GCA_041158285.1 Actinomycetota bacterium | reverse complement strand
TACGAATGCGCCAGCTACTAGCCATAGCAATGCGTGAACTTCTTTTGCGCGACCGGTTGCGGCCTTCAACACAACGTGAGTTACGAAACCTGCACCAATACCTACTGCAATTGAGTAAGTGAATGGCATAAGCACGATAGTCAAGAATGCTGGAAGTGCAATTGTGATGTCGGTCCAGTCGATGTCTTTGACCTGAGTCATCATCAAGAAACCAACCACGATTAGTGCTGGAGTTGCTGCTTCGTAAGGAACCACTGCAACAAGTGGTGACAAGAAGATGGTGAACAAGAATGCAACACCAGTAACAACTGATGCCAAACCTGTTCGAGCACCTTCTCCAACACCTGAAGCTGATTCGATGTAAGAGGTGTTTGAAGAAACACCTGCAGCACCACCAGCAATTGCTGCAATTGAGTCAACTAGCAAGATCTTGTCAGCGTGAGGAACATTTCCTTCACCATCAATCAAGCCAGCTTCTGCACCAATTGCAGTCATGGTTCCCATGGTGTCAAAGAAGTCAGTGATCAACAGTGTGAATACCAACAAGACAGCAGTTAGAGCACCAGCAGCAATTCCAAAACCACCAAAGAGATCGAAATTACCTAGAGTGCCGAAAGAAGGTGTTGCAATAAGGCTTTCAGGAAGCTTTGGAACGTTTAGCCCCCAGCCAGCTGGGTTGATGATTGGTGGGTCACCGGCAGTGAAGTTTGGACCAATCTTTGCAACTGATTCAACGATTACTGCCAAAATGGTTGCACCAATTACACCAATCAAAATTGCACCTTTTACTTTACGTGCGTAAAGGTAAGCAATAACTAGCAAACCAACCACGAATACAACAACTGGCCAGCCAACAAGTGTTCCGTTGTTACCAAGTGTTACTGGAACAGGACCTGCACCTGTACGACGAACAAAACCAGCATCAACTAAACCAATCAAAGTGATGAACAAACCGATACCGACAGAGATAGCAGTCTTTAGTTGAGTTGGGACAGCTTTGAACACTGCAACGCGGAAACCAGTCAAGACCAATACGGTGATGATCAAACCTTCAAGTACAACCAAGCCCATAACTTGTGACCAAGACATGTAATTGGCTGCAATTGAAGCAACAAATGCGTTCAAGCCCAGACCAGTTGCAAGAGCCAGTGGGAATTTCGCAACAAAGCCCATAAGAATTGTTAAAACGCCAGCAACAAGTGCTGTACCAGCTGCGATTGCAGGCAAGTTTGGAGCCGCAGGGCCGCCAAGGAATTCGCCGTTAACGTCTGGTGTGAAACCCAAGATAAGTGGGTTGAGGACGACGATGTAAGCCATCGTCAAGAATGTAACGAGACCACCGCGAATTTCGCGACCTACGTCAGAACCCCGAGCTGAAATCTGGAAATAATTGTCCAAACCGGATGCCATATGTTTCTCTCCCTAGAGATGTGTTTATGGAGTTTTGGGGAAGTACCTGCATTTACAGGTTGCCCGCCCTTTGGAAGCGGGAATGAGCGGACACTAGAACATTCGTGAGCGTACCCATAGGTATGACAGGCAATAGGCTTGTTACATGCCTGTTAAACCTGAAAAAACGCTGAAATCTGTGCCAGCACTTGAGACAACAGGGATTGGCATTGCCCGTTTTGGGACAGCGGTTTGGGCTTTGATTGCCCTGATCTCACTGATTTGGCAAGGCTCCCCAACCGGCTTGAAAGAGACCGCAATAGCCGGAGTTTTTCTAGGAGTTATTGGTCTTCTTCATGTGACTCGTCGAGCTCGGAAACTTGGTCTTGAAGTTCAGGGTCGATTTCCGAAATAACTTCTTCTGGCTCATCCTTGATTTCAGCTGATTCAACTTCTACTTCACCAGATCTAAAGTCATAGTCATCAACCGCAAGTTCATCAATCACAAGTTCTGCAACAGGTGTGCTCTGTGTTTCAACAGCAGTTTGTGAATGTGCACCACAGCCGTGGTCCATTGAAACAATTCGACCATCAGATGGCGAAATTGCATTTGCGCAAACACCGAATGCTTGACCGAGAGATCCACCAATAGTCACTAACCAACCGCAAGAAGAACATGGCAGATCTGCATAACGTGCAATTGCTGCACGCGGTCCGTTTTCACCTTCTCGCCAACGATCAACTGCGTCATCAATTCCAAGTGGTGACAAAACTCTTTCGCGACCAAGTCCAATAGACCAACCCGCTGGAGTAAGTGGTTCTGCTAAATCCATTTCATCAACACTTGCATATCCAGGTGTTAAACGCGGATCATCTTTTGGAGTTGCAACTAAATCTCCTGGAGACAAATCACCTGGTTGAATTCTTTCCGACCAAGGCACCCAAGGTTTTGCAACCAATGAAGCTTCACCTGGTTCCAACCAAACTTCATTGACGGTGTGATGAGTTTTATGAAGACTTACCGACCAATGCCAACCGATGTAACCCGGGTGGTTTGATGCAAAAGTGACAACACTGAAATCTTCAATTGTCGATTCGCCAAGCAAATCTCCAATTTCTTCAGCGGGTGCAATTTCTAAGACTGCCTTGCGAGCAATATCAATTACGTTAGACATTAAATTCCTTTTAGATTTTTGACGGCGCGAGTACGAGCTCGGCTGGCCGTCCTGATACCGATAATGATGCAAATGAGTCCTGTGCCGGTCAGCATGGCTAAAAACCACCAAGCGGGGGACAGGTGGCCGCCGAATACCAGCGGGCTCATCGCTATAAGGCTGAGAACCATGCCGAGCGCTGTGAGCGCTCCGCCGACCTTGAGAATTCGATCTGGGTTCATAGTTCAAGCCTACCTGTGCATAGATTTATGTGATTCAGGTTTGCCCGCTACCCTTGGCGCATCTGCACAGTGCAGCACCCCACAGTGGGGCGAATTCCAGGAGGGCGCCATGCCTACCGGCAAAGTTAAATGGTTCAAGGTTGAACAAGGTTTCGGATTCATCGCTGATGATGAGGGCGGTGACGTGTTCGTTCACGCATCTGCACTTCCAGAAGGCACTGCGTCGCTAAAGCCAGGTCAACGTGTGGAGTTTGGCATTGCTGACGGCAAGCGAGGCCCGCAAGCACTGTCACTTCGAATTTTGGATCCACGTCCATCAATCGTCAAAGGTAACCGCAAAGCGGCAGACACATTGGCGATTCAGCTTGAAGACGTAATTGTGCTGCTCGACAAAGTAGCTGGGGATCTCAAAGCGGGTCGCTACCCGACTGACACTCACGCATCGAAGATTGCATCAATCTTGCGCGCAACCGCCGACGACCTAGACGTCTAATGATGGCGGGCAATCGCCTGCGCTTGATAATTGTGTAACCACGCTGGGAATTCTTCGAGAGTCTGTAAAACCACATCTGGTTTTGACTCTCGGAGAATTCCTTCGTTTATTGGGCCAGTTGGTACGACGACTGAAACTGCGCCAGCTGCACGTGCCGCTTTTATATCCCCTGGATGATCTCCGACATAAATGTGAGCGTTTTCATGGCGAAGTGCATCGCCTTTGTGTTCGGCAAAAAGATAACCGTGTACTGCTTCGACATTTAGTCCTGCAACTTCGAGAACGCGACGTGCAAAATCTTCTTTCTTCGCACTAACCACAACCACTCGACCATTTAGTTCATGAATGACATTTATCACGTCTTTTGCACCAGGCATTACTTTTGTTTTTGGTATCCCATATTCGCCGTAGTGGTCACGATATTCATCAAGCAATTGTTCGTACGCGTAATCAGGCAACCACATTGGAAACACCTGATCGAGTGGCAAACCAATTGTTGCAAGTGCAGCTTCTCTTGAAGTTTGCACACCATGAATTTTGCAGACATGGATTAAGGCATCGACAATACCTTCAGATGAATCCACCAGCGTCATATCCAAATCGAATCCGACAACTAACTGGTTCACAACTGAGGCACTCATGTCCTTCAATTTACTCGTTAATCGAGTGAAACGTCAGAATACTTTGCCGAAATGATTTGCCCACCGGCAACTTTGCCGTCGTATGTGCGAGCAATCACACCAAACTGCATTGTCTCGTTTCCGTTCCACACCCAAGGGTCAAGAACAAAGCGATAAGCGGATGAATCGTCAGTTCCAATAACTTCCCATTCATCGTTTTGGCTAGCACGTGCAACGAAAGTAACGACCAATGGAGTTTTTGCAGTTGTAGATGCAATAAGTATTGGTGCATAAGCAGTTGTGTCCGACTTAATTTTCAAAGTCATAGTCGGAGCCACTGATGGAACTGTCACTGGGTTCGCTGCACGAAGCACAATCGCTTTGCGAGCTGGAACAGTCACCTTTACAGTGAATTTGGAATTCGATTTAAAGGTTTTGGTTGATCCAAAAACTCCAACAAAGTTGGTTGACTTTGTTGAAACTGGAATGCTGACAACTTTTTCAGTCTTTGCGTTATTCGCTACCACTAAGAATTCGTGGCTGTCGATTGCATCAATTCGAGACCAAGCCGCAACATTGAAGCTGCCAAATCTGGCAATTGATGCGCCATTGACGAAACCTGGATATTGAGTGCGGAATGCATTCAATGCACGAATGTGTAGTGATAGCGGGTGATTCTCTTCTTGCGGAGTCAAAAATGAACCGTCGCCGATTGGCTGGGCGCCAATTCGTCGCATGTTTTTCCAGATTGAAATTTCAGTTGGGAACATGTCCTGTCGAGCATATTCATTTGAACCAGTACTGACGATTCCGAGTTCATCACCGTAATAAACAACCGGTGCGCCTCGCATTAAGAACAATACTGAGTTTGCAAGTTTCACACGGTTTACAAGCTTGGTTCCAGTTTCACTTGTCCAAGTGTCAACCTGTGAGGTTCCACGACCCATGTCATGGTTGCCGAGGAAAGTCGTCATTCCATATGCGTTTCTCACGATATTGTTTTGATTACCGGTGTTGTAGTAATCATCGTAACCAAATGCACTTCTCAACATAGTGCCCGTTTTGTAGCCTGCTGCAAAACGTGTCACGGTAGATTGCATTGGGAAATCAATCAAAGATTGCATTTGATATTTGCGCAGCATTCGAGAAAGTTCTGGGGCACTTGTAATCCATGCTTCACCAAAAACAGTTAGCTGCCCTTTTCCGGCTTGATCTCCAGCTTCATTTACTGCTGGAATCCACGCATCGAAGAATTCTTTATTTACGTGCTTTGCAGTGTCGATTCGAAAACCATCAATTCCAAACCGAGTTACCCATGATGCATATACTTCAGAGAGTCCTTGTACAACTGTCGGATTCTCGGTCATCAGGTCATCAAGTCCGTAGAAATCACCAAACATCGCGCAAGCGCCGTTTGCCCAACCGCATGCACTCGCATCACCACGATTGTGGTAGCTATTTATGTCTTGCAAAAACTCAGGTAAACGCTTTGCATTTTTGCTTTCAGAAGCGATGTATGGCTCACGAGGATATGAGACATCTGCAGACATCAAAGGGAAGCAGTTTTCCTGACCAAGTTGTGTACAAACGGAGTTAAAACCAACTTTGTCAGAAAGGTTAAATTCAACACCGCCCGCATCTTTATATGGCGCTTCTTTTGGTGAGAAGAAATCATCTCCGGTGTCTCGATACCCAACTACATCTGCGGTGTGATTTAAGACGATATCCATGATGACTTTGATGCCGAGCTCGTGCGCACGATCTACAAAATCTTGAAATTCTTGTTCAGTTCCTAGGTGTGGATCTACTGTTGTGAAATCTAAACCCCAGTAGCCGTGATAACCGAGTGAATCATTGAGCACCGGTGGAGTAATCCAGATTGCTGTAAATCCCATGCGGTCAATTCGATCTAAGTTCTCTTTCAGACCAATGAAATCTCCACCATGGTAATAACGAATATTCGATGGATCGAACCCTTGCTGATTTCTACCCGAGCCACCGTCATTATCTTCACTGCCATTTGCATAGCGGTCTGTAAAAACAAAATAGGTAGCGTCATCAACGTTTACAGGTCTTGGCATCGAGACTTGCGCGAGACTTGTTGCGGTTGCTTCGTCAAGAGTTCCTATTACTGCTGCATTCGACGGCAACAATGATGCAGCTAAAACGCCAATCGCAATCAAACTAATAAACAATCTCTTTGTCATTTGACTCTCCAGATTCCTAGTCCTGCACCTGCGATTGACAGCGCGCCTTCGGCCGAAAGATTTGCACCACCTAATACCTGCTCGAAAGAACTGATACTTGCGTGTTTCAAATCAATTGCTTCATTCTCAACCGAATACCGGCTAACTGCAACTAGAAGTCGATCAGTTTTGGTCTCTCTTAGATAAACAATTAAGTCCTCCGAGATGTGAACCCAGCGCAAACCACCATCAATAAGTGCCTCGCTGGATTTGCGTAGCGCGATAAGTGCTTTGTAAAGATTGAAAGTTTCCATATCCCATTTGTCTGGGTTGTCCCATGGGAAAGTCGTGCGAGCATCCTCGCCCCAAAGACCTTCAGCACCAATCTCATCGCCTTGGAAAATCATTGGTGTTCCTGGCAAAGTCATCAACATTGTGGCAGCCACATGGTGTCTGTCGCGTCCCACTACAGAACGAATGCGTGCTGTGTCGTGACTGTCTAGCAATGACCAGCTGTAAAGATATGAACGCCAAGGCATCCGAGATGAGAATGACTTAATTGAGTTCACCATGTTTTGACCAGTAAATGTTGGCACTTGGAAAGGAAGTCCTAGCCACTTTCCGTCATAGTCCTTATTTACCAACCAATTCCAAACTGGTTTCATGAACGCTGCATAATTCATCGAACCATGCCAGCCATCGCCATCAAGGTCAGGTCCGGCATCGTGGAAATGCTCAGCGATCAAAAGTTTGTCATCGCCTTCATCCTCCATTGCATGTCTGGTCATCCGAGCTACATCGTGGGTTAGGTCTACTTCACCTTGGCGTCCACTCATGTTTGCAACGTCAACGCGCCAACCATCCATCTTGAAGGGTTCACGCAACCATTTGCGAATAATTGAGTCGTGTTCAGAAATCAAATGTTCTTTAAGTACATCTGATTTGTAATTGAACTTAGGCAGAGACTTCACGCCGAGCCATGATGCATAACCATGTTCATATGACGGATTGAACGTATAGAAATCACTGAAGATTGGGTGGCCTTCAAGTGCTTTCAAGAACCATTCATGTTCAGCACCTGAGTGGTTCAATGTAATGTCACCCATCACTCGAATGTTTCGACTGTGTGCAACAGTGCACAAATTTTCAAAAGCTTCATCACCACCTAAAAGTGGATCGATGTGGTCGAAAGTACTTGCGTCGTATCGGTGTGTCGATTTTCCTGGGAAAAATGGCGTGAAGTAAATGACGTTTGCACCAAGTTCTTCAAGATGACTCAAACGATCTGCGGCTCCCCACAAATCACCACCAAACCATTCGCGTGGAGTGTTTGGCGAACGGCCTTCCGGGTGGACGTCCCATTCACGAGGCACTACCCAATCAGGTGCTTGAGTTATTTTTCCTGACTTTGCAAAGCGGTCTGGGAAAACTTGGTAAACAACTGCAGACTTTGCCCATTCTGGTGGCAATGAGGCAGTAGAAATTGCGAAGTCACTTGCGTCGCTAACGTCAAACTCAAACCAGCCTTCTGCATTCAGCCATCCGTAGCCAACATTGCCGCCAGACAATCCCCAGCGGTAGTGACTGCGACGATTCAAGATTGGCAGATGTGCAACCCACCAGGTCTCCACATCATTTTTAGATTCAACGGTTGCGTCAACTACGCGCGGTTCACCGTCATGAACCGTACGGACAACAACTTGCTCAGGTTGAATTTCGTTCGCAATTCGAATTCGAATTTCAACATCATCGCCCGGTTGCGGGGCAGGGTTCGATACATAAATAGCGGATCCATCATGATGAATCCACTTTGTGGCAGAACTCATCCCTTGACCGAACCTGCTGTCAGACCGCTAACAATGAATCGCTGTAATGAAATGAAGATAATTACAACAGGGACTGAAGCGATAAATGCACCAGCAGCAAATGCGCCCCAGCGAGTGTCATAGTCACCAGCGCCGCCAGCCATGAATTGCGCAAGACCAACCGCTAGTGTGTGATTTTCAGATTCAGAACCAAGCAAAATCTTTGCCAACACGAAATCATTCAATGTTCCAATGAAAGAAAGCATAAACACAACAGCTAAAGCTGGAAGTGCCAGCGGCAAAATGATTCGGAAAAAGATTTGCGAGTGGTTTGCTCCGTCAATCATTGCTGATTCATCTAATTCTTTTGGCAAAGTGTCAAAGAAGCCTTTGATTAACCATGCGTTGATGCCAAGTGCACCACCGGTGTAAACAATGATCACTGCCCAAGGAGTACCAATACCGATTGTTGGGAAGTAATCAGTGATGAATGTCATGATGTAAAAGATTGCAGTTAGAGCAAGAAATGATGGGAAA
>JBEBBR010000049.1:0-7030 GCA_041158285.1 Actinomycetota bacterium | reverse complement strand
GCAACCGCGAAGCCATGTCTTATGTGCGGGGGCAAATGACTCGGCAACTTCAGAAGCAATGATCACTGTGTTAAAGCCGTTTGAGTGGTCAACCCAGACAATTTCTTCACGCGGGCAGTGGAATTTTGCTAACCATTCATCAACCAGTGGCTTTTTCTCACCGGGGGTAGTGACAGCGATGTAGTTAGCCATAGAAACCCCTTCGAGTCTGGTTCATGAGGTTCTGAGTGTAGTTAGTTGAAGACGACTAATCTTGGATGATGACATCTCATCAAATCACGCCATTCTTATGGTTCGATAATCAAGCCAAAGCAGCTCTGAGTTTCTACGCGTCAGTTATCAAGAATTCGACGACAGATTTTGCGGTAGATGATGACGGAACTTCTCAAACATACTCGGCAACTTTGAACGGTCAACGTGTTATCGCTCTTAACGGCGGACCACACTTCAAACATTCACCTGCTTTTTCATTCATGATCGAATGCGACAACCAAGATGAAGTTGATGAGTTATGGGAAAAATTCACCGCACGTGGTGAAGAGTCAATGTGCGGCTGGGTTGTTGATGAGTTTGGTTTGTCATGGCAGATCGTGCCGAAACAGTTGTTTGAATATTTGAGTGATCCAGATCCTGCTCGAGCTCAACGAGCAATGCAGGCGATGTTGCAAATGAAAAAGATCGTAATAAGCGAATTGGCTGCCGCAGCAGCCAATTCGGATTGATCTTTCACGATAGATGCATCGGGTTTTCGAACCACGCTTTAGCCATGTCTACGACCTCCGCATCAGTCAAACTCTCGAGGTGAGTATCGACAGCGCCAACAACAAGTTTTGCAGTTGCTGGGTGATAGCGCTCTAGGTATTGAACGAGGGTCAACATTTCGTTGGCTTTACCTTTTCCATGTCCATAAAGCAGGATGGCTTTAGCCGGAGCAAGGTAGGTGCAAATCTCTTCAAGGTATTCGCGATCAAAGCGGTCGTTTTCGACATTCTTGTTGCGAGGGAAATCCTTGTAGTGATTCTTGTGTTGATCCTCAGGTTCATTCACCACCACTGTTGGGTGAGTATTTGAAGGATCCTTAACTGCCCAGATGCGGGTATTGCCTCGGGTGATGGCGGCTACTACGAGCCTGCCATTAAGAGTGCTGTTCATGGCGAACCCCTTTCGGTTCACTCCAAAAGTTACTCAGCCTGCTATGCGTGGCATAGGGCAAAAGGTCACGACTTATTTCAGTTGAAAGTGCTCTGGAAAACCTTTGCCGCTCGTTGCAATTCTGGCGAGCCAGGTGGATATATCGGCGAACTTTGCGCGACTCTTTCACGAGCCAACTGCCACGCGATAACTCGAGCAATCGATTCTCGACGATCCTCAATAGAGATGGTTCCGGACTGCAGATCTTTAGCAATGAGGCGCTTCACTAACACTGGATTTCCAGGCATCAAAATCACATCGACTCCAGCTTGCAAAGCGCGACGATATAAATTCTCATTCGGGTCTAAGTTCGCTTGTGCACCTTTCATCGTCATTGAATCAGTGATGATAATTCCATTGAATCCCATTTCTTGACGCAGCAGTTGAGTTACAAGAACTTCATTGCCGGATGCAGGGTCGCCGCCAAAACCGGAATAGATTCCATGCCCAACCATGATCGAAGGCGCACCACCAGAAACAGCTGCGCGGAATGGGGCAAGATCAACTGAACACAATCGCTGTTTTGAAAATGCATATTGGGCAATTGATTTGTGTGTGTCAGCTTTAACTCCACCAAGTCCAGGAAAATGTTTGACAGTTGCAAGAACCCCTTGCTGTCCGTATCCCTGCAATTGAGCTTTGATCAACACACCTACTTTCGCTGCGTCAGAGCCAAGCATTCGCTGAGACATGCTCGTAGATGAAACTGAACTTTTCACATCCGCTACTGGCGCAAAGACAACTTTAATTTTTGCGGCTCGCAATTGTTTCGCAGATTTTTCTGCAACTGTTTTTGCAACCCATGTTTTGTTCACTGCGCCAATCCGAAAAGCAGCAAGTGGAGGTTCGATGTCACCCGACAAACGATTAATCGCTCCACCTTCCTGATCTACAGCGGTTGCAAACCACGGTGAAGTTTGAGCTTCGTTAAGTGAAATTTCTGCAGCGGCCGCTTTGGCAGTTTTTGCATTGTCCCGTAAATAAGCAACACCAGACGGTTGCAGATTTTTTAGTGCGAGTGCCGGAATGCGAGCTCCGAGCAGACGCAGGTTGCTCGCCGATTGTGACGAAGTGCGTTTTGTATTCGAACCAAAATATCGGACCATGAGTGAGGCAGATGCAAGTTGTGAGTTGGTCATCGTCGCTACTTGTTGACGTGCGCTCAACCACTCAGTTGATGTTGGTTCCCACGTATATGGCACATGCGCTGCTGTTGTTTGTGGGCATATTGGCGTAACCGCTGTCGACGGAGTTTGGATCGCAGTCGACATAAACGCCACAGTTACCAGGGTGAGTGAGATCGATATGCGCCGGCTAGCCATGGCGCGACAATATCTGCGTCGATGTCCGATGGCTCACTTACACTTCGACCAATCCTTTGAAGGGGGACTCGTGAAGCGTCTAATCGCCCCAATCGCACTGATGTTTGTTATCTCTGCATGTTCATCTGGCTCCAGAACTGTTCCACTCAATTACGACGAGTGGATGGCTCTGTACACATCACAAGAAGTCAGCTGGAGTGAATGTAAGAATGAAAACTGGGTGGCTGAAGCAGAACGCTCTCCGCTTTTCAAGACCGACGATGTTGTTTGCGCAGACATCAAAGTTCCATTGGAGTATGACCCAGAAGGAAGTTATGACGACATCACGATTCGTTTGATGAAAGATCCTGCATCTGGCGAAAAGATCGGAACTCTGCTTTCAAATCCTGGCGGACCTGGACAATCTGGCATCAACTACGTGCAGTTTGTGGCATACCCTCAAGAATTGCGCGATGCCTATGACATTGTTGGATTTGATCCTCGAGGAGTTGGACTATCGTCACCAGTCAAATGTGACGATGACCTAGATCTTCGTTCGTATTTCGAAACTCATTTTGATCCAAAGAATGAAGCCGAATATCGCGAAGACAAAGCGATGACAGATGCTTATTTCGCAGATTGCATTGAAAAGAATCCGACATGGTGGGCAATGACCACCGCCAACACCGTCAAAGATATTGAACTCATCCGCGCTGTTTTGACTCCGAACGAAGACCTCAACTTCATCGGTCATTCATATGGAACCACTCTCGCTGCGCAATACATTCAAAACTATCCAGACAAAATTGGTCGCATCATTTTGGATAGTCCGACTACTTCACAAAAGCGAGATACTGAAGTATTGGTTGAAGAAACCAAAGCTTTTGTCAAAGTTCGAAATCAGATTTTTGATCGCTGTGCCAAAGATCCAGATTGCTACGGCGAAACTCGCAAAGAAGTTGAAGATCGTTTGATTTGGGCTCGTGATCAGGTGCTAGCCGACAAACTTGATGGTTATGTCACAACAGTTGTTGAAGAAGATTTCTTCAAACGTGGCACAGGAGAGTCTGCATACTTAATTATGCGAGCACTCACCATGATTTCGTATTGGCCAGTATCTGATGCATATGGCGCCTTCAAAGAAATGATGACCTATCTCGATGCCGGCAACTACGGCGGTTTCGAATGGTATGGCCTCTATCTTGATGGCTACGATCCTGAAACTTTAGAGCGGGACAATTCATTCGACATTCTTCAAATCGTCAATTGCCTCGACACTGATGAACGCGAAACTCTGTCACCTGCTGAGCTTGATGCTCAAGAAGCAGCTCTCGAGGCGGCAGACCCGTTCACCAAACGCTTCAGCGATATTTACGACTATGAAGCTCCTGACGAAGCTGAGCCTGGCTGTTTTTGGTCGTGGGAAGCATTCAAGAATGACGAGATTCCAGATCCTCCTGCCGAGCTCCCTGAGTACTCAAACCCAAGTGGCACACCAGTCATGGTGATTGGTTCCAAAGGTGACACAGCTACGCCTTACAAGTGGTCCATTAACGCTGCAAAGGCACTTCAATCACCACTGATCACGTACGAGGGGTCAGGACATGCGGTGCTTTTTGGAGGTAGTGACTGCCTCGAAAAACTCGCTGTGGACTATCTCATCAGTGGAAAGCTCCCGACTGCGGCGACTTCCTGTCCTGCGGTTTAGCGTGAGATTGGTCTCCTAGCCCAAAGTTGGGCCTGAAAACCGCCGCACCTACCTATGGGCGGCGGTTTTCTGCCCCTGTCTCTGAGACAATTCGCGCATGAAAACGAGCCTCTCAGACCTTGACGTGCTCGAAGCCGAAGCGATCGACATTCTTCGTGAAACCGCCGCTGCCTTCGAAAAGCCAGTCATGCTCTACAGCATCGGAAAAGATTCAGGCGTCCTGCTCCATCTAGCAGCAAAAGCCTTTGCGCCTGCTCCGATTCCATTTCCACTTTTGCACGTAGATACCACATGGAAATTCCGCGACATGATCGTTCATCGCGACACCATTGCCAAGGTCTACGGGGTCGAGCTCATCGTTCACACCAATTCTGAGGGTGTGGAAGAAAACATCACACCGTTCACCACGGATGCTCAGGAATACACCCGAGTTATGAAGACTGTGGGCTTGCGTCAGGCGCTTGATTCTCATGGTTACGACGCCGCAATTGGTGGTTCGCGCCGAGACGAAGAACGTAGCCGCGCAAAAGAGCGCGTATTCAGTTTGCGTCAGCCAGGTCACCGATGGGAACCGCGTTCACAACGTCCTGAAATGTGGCGCACCTACAACACTCGACTTGCCCCGGGTCAGACCATGCGTGTCTTCCCGCTTTCCAATTGGACTGAACTTGATGTGTGGCGTTACACACAACGCGAAAACATCCCAGTTGTGCCTTTGTATTTCGCAAAGGAACGCCCTGTTGTTCATCGCAGTGGATCGCTCATCATGGTTGATGATGAACGTTTCCCACTCAATGAAGGTGAAACTCCTGAGATGCGATTGATTCGTTTCCGTTCACTTGGTTGCTACCCACTTTCAGCTGCAGTTGAAAGTCCAGTGACAAATATCGAACAGCTCATCGAAGAACTCGTCACTACACGTTTGTCAGAACGCGCAGGTCGTCTCATCGATGGTGAAAAGAGTGCATCAATGGAAGCTAAGAAAGTTGAAGGCTACTTCTAATGACTGAAACTTCAATTCTTCGCATTCTTACCTGTGGCTCTGTTGATGATGGCAAGAGCACTTTGATCGGACGTCTCATCGCCGAAACTCGAAGTGTTCCAGAAGATGTTTTGGAATCAGCTCGCTGGACTCGTCGCACTGGTTCAACAATTCCTGCAGGCGAAATCGACTTCAGTTTGTTGACTGATGGTCTTGAAGCCGAACGTGAACAAGGCATCACCATCGACGTTGCATATCGTCACTTAGATCTCGAAAACAACCGTCGCGCGATCATCGCTGATGCGCCAGGTCACGAGCAATACACCCGCAATATGGCAGTGGCTGCATCAACTGCAGACGTTGCAATTTTGCTTGTCGATGCTGCTCGCGGAGTTCGTACTCAAACTTTCCGCCACCTTTCTATCTGCGCAATGATGCGCGTATCGACTGTTGTTATTGCAATCAACAAAATGGATGCAGTGGCTTTCGATCAAACCACATACAACGCATTGTCAGATCGTGTGAATCAAACAGCACAAGAACTTGGCATCAAACACGTCATCACCATTCCAGTGAGTGCACTGAGTGGTGACTTTGTTACGCATCGCACCGATGTCATGCCTTGGTATGACGGCCCAACTTTGCTCGAAGCATTGCGCACCGTTGACAAGATTTCGACAACAGTCGAAGGCGCATTGCGACTTCCAGTGCAATTGATTTTGCGTTCACCTGATTACCGCGGTTATGCAGGCCAGCTTGTTGCAGGTCAGCTTGCAGTTGGCGATGAGATCAAAGTTGGTCGTTCAGGAGTTACTGCCAAGGTCGAATCTTTGACAGTGGCTGGTGAACCAGTGAAGCAAGCTATCGCAGGCCAGGCTGTTGGTTTCACAACCGACAACGAAATTGATATCACTCGCGGTGACGTCATCATCGAACCATCTGCAACTCGTGCAGCTAATGATCGTTACGCCGCAGAGCTTGTGTGGATGCACGAGAAACCTTTGGCTCGCGGTCGCTCATACTGGCTGATTAGCAACTCGACCACTGTTGCCGTCACGGTCACAAATATCCGCGACAAGATGGATGTTGAAACTGGTCACCGACACTCAACCCGCGATCTTCAAATCAATGAAATTGGTCATGTCGAATTCGCTTCCGACTCACCTGTCTTCCTTGATGATTATTCAAACGTTCGCGAAACCGGCGGTTTCCTGCTTGTCGATCGTGGTTCCAATGACACTGCCGCTGCCGGCATGGTGTTGCACGAGATGCGTCGCGGCATCAACATTCACGAACAAGTCTTCGATGTCGACCGCGCAACTCGCGAAGAGTTGATGGGTCATCGCGGACGCGTTCTATGGTTCACAGGACTTTCAGGTTCTGGTAAATCTACGATTGCAAGTGAAGTTCAACGTCAATTGCACACTCGTGGAATTCACACGTACGTACTTGATGGCGACAATGTTCGACTTGGTCTCAACAAAGACCTTGGTTTCACTCCAGAAGATCGCGCGGAGAATGTGCGTCGCGTTGGCGAAACCGCAAAGCTCATGATGGACGCCGGTCTCGTTGTTTTGGTGTGCCTCGTCTCACCATTCCGAGAGGATCGCGATTCAGTTCGTGCCGGTTTTGCCGAAGAAGATTTCGTTGAGATCTACGTTGACACTCCATTTGATGTTTGTGTCGAACGTGACGTCAAAGGATTGTACGCACGTGCACAACGTGGCGAAATTCCTAACATGACGGGTATGGGTCAAGATTACGAAGCTCCACTCAACCCTGACCTCACAGTTGCAGGCAATGGTGATCTCACAACTTCTGTAAGCCAAGTAATTGAAGTTGCAGTGA
>JBEBBR010000048.1:0-23439 GCA_041158285.1 Actinomycetota bacterium | reverse complement strand
GTTCCGCCGTGATGATTCGCTTCATTGGCTGGCATGGGATGCGTCAGATTTAGTCGACCAAGCCATGGCTATCATCGAAAAAGCTGAAAACTGACTTTTTGTTGTCACACTTGAGGTAGTCGAGCGATGGGATTATTCACTCGATCGCCGTGAGTTTGTTTGTACCACTCCCGACCAAAAGCTTTTTTGAACAATGGTCGAGGAAACTTCACGAACACCTGCAAAGTTCTCGGTGTTGAGCCACCTACAGCTTGTGAAGCATGTGCCTTCATCGAAGCGCGTTTTGGACCAAGCCAACTTTTCACGTTCACGGTATGAGTGATGTCTGCGCGCGGAGTGAAACTGTCTGCAAGAGCAAACAGTTCATCGGCTTTGAACAGGTTGATAAGTGGTTTCACAATTTCTAAAAGTCGAGCGATTGATTGACGATCCGCTGTCGCCTCGAAAACATGTTCAACATTCGCATGCACAGCTGCTTGATGCATCACGTGATGTACGCGCACGTGATCTGGATGCCCATAGCCACCCGTGCTGTCATATCCCACTACGACATCGGCATGCACATTCTCTAGATACTCTGCCAACTTTTGCGCCGCCTCATCGATAGACGCTTGGCAGAAGGTGATGGTGGAACCGCTGGCATCACCATGCAGCCCCGAGTCGGCGTAACCCAACCAATGCACCTGGCTGATACCCAAAATGGCGGAAGAAACAGAGAGCTCTTTCATACGAATCTCAGCAAGATTTCCAGTGAGAGCACTATCGCTTAGTCCGGCCTCACCATTGGTGGCCACCACGAGATGTACTTCGTGCCCACACTCATGTAACCCACGCATAGTCCCAGCGGTGAGCAATGCCTCATCGTCTGGGTGAGCGTGGAAGAACACAATCGTGGCCATGTGCGTATCTTGCTGCACGCGCCAGCGTTTAGGTTGTGCCAGTGCGCATAGTCCATATCTCTGACTGCTTCCTGCCTCGGTTGGGTGGTATCGAGGTGCAGGTGGACGGATTAACTAAGGCGCAGGTAGATGCCGGACATGAAGTTCACATCATTACCTCTACGGCGTGGAATGGGCCAGGTTCGGCGAATGTGGCAGATGGGGGAGTCACAGTCCATCGACTCCACGCAAAGATTCCGTTTGACCTGCCACTGCATCCGCGGGCTATTTCAGTTATCCGTCGCGCCTTACAAGATATCGATCCCGATGTCGTGCACGTACATGTCGGTGCCGTTTCTCAGTTTGCGTGGGGTGGCATCATCGCGGCACACAAACTTCGAATTCCTACCCTTTCAACCGTGCACTCAATGTGGGGTCCAATTTCTCGAGGTTTGTACTCAGGGGCTCGAGTAATTTTTGGCTGGGATACGTGGACTGCACTCAGTGCGGTTAGCCAATCTGCGGCGACACCGGTCCGCAAAGCCTCGCGAGCTCGCGTTTTGATTACCGGTAACGGTGTGGATCTAGCTGGCTGGCGAGCACCTGATTCCAGAACCGGACAGCGTTTGCACCTCGTATGTGCCACACGGTTCTCACCTCGCAAACGGATAGAAGCGATACTGAATATCAGTCTCAAACTTCATCAGCAGCTTGGAAGCCAAGCACCTAGATTCACCCTGGCTGGAAGTGGCTCACGTCTTGAGTATGCCCGCAACTTTGTCTCCAAAAACAATTTGCACGAAATAGTTGCATTACCCGGACGAGTTCAGCGCGATCAACTGCGTGAGTTGTATGCATCTGCTGATGCTTTCATCCAAGTAAGTGTGCGAGAGTCATTTGGATTGGCAGCCATCGAAGCTCGGGCTGCAGGTTTGCCGGTTATCGGGCGGACCGGAAACGGTTTTTCCGAATTTGTTGAAGCTGAAGTAACTGGCATTCTCGAATCAAGCGATAAACGCATTATCAATCGAGTACTGGAGTTAGTTCGAAATCCTGAGTTGTTAGAAAATCTTCGGTCAAACAGCCGACAGAATCCGCCAACCCAAGACTGGGATTATGCAGTGCGCGCCGCAGAGCATGGATATCACGCAGCCATGTCCCAACGCCTACGCTAGGACTATGACTTCAGCAGTGGAATTCGCAAAAGGCCATGGCACTGGCAACGATTTTGTGATCCTGCCAGATGACCAAGGACATCTTCATCTGACTATGTCGGATGTGCAACGACTCACCAATCGTCATCATGGCATTGGTGGCGATGGTGTCTTGCGAGTAGTTCCCGCGGCTTTAAGTAATGAACCTGATGTGGTGGCACAGGCCTCTGTCGCACACTGGTTTATGGACTATCGAAATAGCGATGGCACACTCGCCGAAATGTGTGGCAATGGAGTGCGGGTCTTTGCCCATTATTTGTTCTCAACCAATCGCGCCACTGGTGACGAAGTTTTTGTAGCCACTCGTGGTGGCATCAAACGAGTGGCTAAGACAGCTGATGGCATGTTTGCTGTTGATATGGGTCGCTGGACACAGATTCCTTCCTTAGCTCCAATCGCGGTTCATGTCGATGAACATGTGTGGAATGGAATGGCCATCGCAATGCCAAATCCCCATGCGGTGGTTTTTGTTGACGACTTGGCTCATGCCGGAAATCTCTTAATAGCGCCTGTCGTCACTCCTGCTGAAACCTACCCAGATGGTGTCAATGTCGAGTTCGTAGTTGAGCGCGGAAATAAACATGTGGCAATGCGCGTTCATGAAAGAGGAGTGGGAGAAACTCAATCCTGCGGAACTGGTGCATGTGCGGTAGCAGTTGCCGCCCGAAGACGAGCACAAGCAACGTCCACCACTCGCTGGCAGGTGGATGTTCCTGGTGGCACTGTGTGGGTTGAAGAAAACTCAGACAATGACATCACACTCATTGGACCAGCCGAAATTGTTGCTTACGGCAACACCACATTGTTAGGAACACATGAGCTTTAACTCAGATCAGTTTGGTACTGAAACCTTCGAAAAGGGTGACTACGAACGCGAAGAACGTCGGGCACTTCGAAGAGTTGAAGGTCTCTCCACCGAACTTGAAGATGTTACTGAGGTTGAATATCGCCAAGTTCGACTTGAGCGAGTGGTACTCGTTGGTGTGTGGACACAAGGTTCGGTTGACGAGGCCCAGCGATCTATGACGGAATTGGCTCGATTGGCTGAAACTGCAGGTTGTTCCATTGTCGATGCATTGATTCAACGTCGTGATGCTCCTGATCCTGCAACTTTTATTGGTTCCGGCAAAGTGCTCGAACTTCGTGACATTGTGGCCTCTACCGGTGCAGACACTGTGATCTGTGATGGTGAACTCACTCCAAGTCAGTTACGCAAACTTGAAGACACGATCAAAGTTAAAGTTGTTGATCGCACGTGGTTGATCTTGGATATTTTTGCCCAGCATGCCCGCAGCAAAGAAGGTAAGGCGCAAGTCGCCTTAGCCCAGATGGAATACATGCTCCCTCGCCTTCGTGGCTGGGGTGAAGCACTCAGCCGTCAGGCAGGTGGACGAGCCGGTGGTGGCACTGGTGGTGTTGGTACCCGTGGTCCTGGTGAAACAAAACTTGAAACAGATCGCCGTCGCATCCGTGATCAAATGTCTAAACTCAAACGTGAACTGAAAGACATGTCGAAGATCCGCACCACCCAAAGGACTTCACGTCGTCGCAGTGGAATTCCACAAGTCGCAATTGCCGGATACACCAATGCTGGAAAGTCTTCATTACTCAACCGGCTCACTGGTGCAGGTGTCATGGTTGAAGATGCGTTGTTTGCAACCCTCGATCCAACCGTGCGCAAAGCTCGCACACCGTCGGGTCGTGACTTCACATTGGCTGACACAGTGGGCTTTGTTCAACATCTGCCACATCAATTGATTGAAGCTTTTCGTTCAACTCTCGAAGAGGTCTCGCAAGCTGATGTGATTTTGCACATCGTTGATGGTTCCGATCCCGCACCTGAAGTGCAGTTATCTGCAGTGCGCGAAGTGCTATCAGAAATTGACGCAGCAAAGATTCCAGAAATTGTTGTCGTGAATAAGGCTGACATCGCAGACCCACTGACTATTTCAAGAATTTTGAGAACTGAACGCAATGCGCTGGTCGTAAGTGCCCACACTGGCGAAGGAATCGAAGAGCTTCTTGCTCGGATCGATGAAGCTATGCCTGGTCCGAGCATTCGCATGACTGTTGAGGTGCCATACCACCGAGGCGACCTCGTGAGTCGGATTATGAAAACCGGAATCGTCGAAAATCAAGATCACAATGAGTTTGGAACTGTCTTCACCGCTCGCGTTGATGGAGATCTAGCAGCCGATCTTGAGGATTTCGTAATCTAGTTTCAGTAAATGAGATTACGCTTCAACCTGCACGTTTTGATGTCAACCAAGTGAGGGAGCAATGGCGCTTTCGGTTCTCGACCTATTCAAGGTAGGTATCGGTCCATCCTCATCACATACGGTTGGGCCAATGCTCGCTGCACGTCGATTTGGCTTGGCGTTGATTCGCGAAGATCTCATTGCTAACACTCATCGCGTTGCTGTAGAACTTTTTGGTTCACTTGGAGCAACCGGACATGGCCACGGCAGCCCTAAAGCGGTCATCATGGGTTTGCTGGGTGAAAGTCCAGATACGGTTGATATTGATTCTATTGCTCCTCGACTCGAGCAGGTCAAAACCACACATCAACTGAGTCTGATGGGTCAACACGAGATTGCGTTCAATGTTGATGATGATCTCATCATGCATCGCCGCCGAGTTTTGCCTGCTCATCCAAACGGTATGACATTCGATGCCTACGCAGTTGATGGTTCGCTGCTGCTTCATCGCACGTATTACTCCGTGGGTGGCGGATTTGTTGTTGACGAAACTGCCGCGGGGCAGGACCGCATTGTGGTTGATTCCACGCCAGTTCCTTATCCGTTTAGGACTGCCGCGGAGTTAATGCATCATGCTGAGAGCAATGGATTGCGAGTAAGCGATGTAATGCTCGCAAACGAGGCAGCCTTTCGGCCAGAAGCAGAGACTCGATCCGCCCTCTTACATATTTGGGATGTGATGCAGCAAAGTATTGAACGAGGCTGCAGCACTGATGGTGTTTTGCCTGGATCACTCAAGGTTCGCAGACGAGCTCATCAATTTCGCGAAAGTCTTACTGCCCAAACTGGACATGATCCAATGATCACTATGGACTGGGTCAATCTGTTTGCACTCGCAGTCAATGAAGAAAACGCAGCTGGTGGTCGCATTGTGACGGCCCCAACCAATGGTGCTGCTGGGATTGTTCCTGCAGTGTTGAAGTACTACCGAGATTTTGTCGAAGGTGCGGATGACGAAGGTGTGATTCGTTTTCTTCTCACCGCAGGAGCTGTGGGTGTGGTTTACAAAGAGACGGCAAGCATCTCGGGTGCTGAGGTGGGGTGCCAAGGCGAAGTTGGTTCAGCGTGTTCGATGGCAGCAGCAGGACTTGCCGAAGTTTTAGGTGGGACTGCAGCGCAGGTTGAGAATGCTGCGGAGATTGGTATGGAACATAACCTTGGCCTGACCTGCGATCCCGTGGGTGGTTTGGTTCAAGTTCCGTGTATCGAACGTAATGCGATTGCTGCAGTTAAAGCAATCAATGCCGCTCGCCTGGCAGTTCGTGGTGATGGACAGCACGTGGTCTCACTCGACAGTGTCATCAAAACGATGCGAGAAACCGGTGCTGACATGAAAATCAAATACAAGGAAACTTCCCGCGGTGGCCTTGCAGTAAATGTCATTGAGTGCTGATGCCTTCAAAAATTGATAATGCGCTAGCAGCTGTCGTTGCAACGCTTGGTGGAGAATCTCGTCCTGGCCAAGTTGAGATGATGCACGCTGTTGACAAAGCCCTTCGGCAACGAAGTCACTTACTTGTACAGGCCGGCACTGGTACTGGTAAATCGGTTGCCTATGTAGTGCCTGCACTTGTGTATGCGATGGAAAAAGACACATGCGTTGTGGTGAGTACCGCAACCTTGGCACTTCAACAGCAGCTCATCGGTCGCGACTTACCGCGAGTTGCTGATGCTCTCGAACCTGTATTGGGTCGACGTCCTCGATTCGCAGTGGCCAAAGGTCGTCATCATTATGTGTGTAAAGCACGGTTGAATACCAGTGCAGTGGAACCAGAGTCTGATGACGATGACCAGGCCGCATTGTTCGCCGCCGCCACCACCAAACTCGGACGCGAAGCCAAGCGAGTGCGCACCTGGGCTCATAAAACTACGACGGGGGACCGGGAAGAACTCGAACCTTCACCGGACCCGCGAGTGTGGAAAGCCTTAAGCGTTTCAGGAACCGAATGTGTTGGTGCATCCAAATGTCGCTTCGGTGCGGATTGCTTCGCGGAACAGGCTCGCGCTCAAGCTGAAGATGCAGATGTGGTCATTACCAACCATGCGATGTTGGTGATTCACGCGCTTGAAGGTGTGCCACTACTTCCAGATCATGCTGCAATCATTGTTGACGAAGGTCATGAATTAGCAGACCGCGTCACAGGTCAAGCCACCGCCGAACTCAGTGTGTTGATGATCGAGCGAGCAGCCTCAAAAGCTCGACGAGTGCTTGACCCAGATCGAGTCATTGCCCTCGAAGAGTGTGCAGATGGTGTGCGACTTTTGTTCGATGAATTTGCGACCAACAATCCAAAACGTATCGTGATGGATGTTGCTGACATGGGTGAGGGTGCGGAGAACTACTTCATTGGATTACGTGCCATCGTCCCGACCATGACTGCACTACGAGATGCAGCTGCAAATGGTCTGTCTGACCTCACGGCTCTCAATCGCAATGATCCAGATGCAGATACAGAAATTTTGGCGCAACGATCGTTAGCGCGAGTTGCACTCACAGAGCTGCAAGATGTTGCAGGACGCCTCTTGCGTTTGATCGATATGGATGTGGCCTGGCTCGAAAAAGGGGAGAATCGCGCAGCAATGATGCGAGTTGCTCCACTTGCTGTCGCACACTTACTTTCCGAAAATCTTTTCGGTGACAAACCTGTTGTGGTGACAAGTGCAACTTTGACTCTCGGTGGCTCCTTCGATCCCATCGCAAAATCACTGGGACTTGTAAAGCCAGACAAAGGTTTTGTGGATGAAGCCGAACCCGATGATTTTGTGGATATCGGATATGACGATGATGGAAATCCAATTCCACCAACTCCATCCGCAGGTAATGCTTTCCTCCATGATTGGGACAGCCTTGATGTGGGGTCACCATTTGATGCTGCAAGCCAAGGTGTTTTGTACATCGCTAAACATCTGCCACCACCTGGGCGTGATGGTTTAGGTGATGAACAACTTGCTGAACTGACTCGCTTAACCATTGCTGCAGGTGGCCGAACCTTGGCACTGTTTTCATCGTGGCGAGCTGTAGAAAAAGCCGCTGAACATTTGAAAACTGCGCTTCCGGCAGCAGGCGTCAATGTCAATCTGCTGGTCCAAAAACGCGGTGATGTGGTGGCCGATCTCGTGCGAACTTTTGCGCGTGACACGACGAGTGTTTTGCTCGGCACTGTTTCACTCTGGCAAGGTGTGGACGTTCCAGGTGAATCATGTTCACTGGTAATTATTGATCGCATTCCATTTCCGCGTCCGGATGATCCACTACACGCGGCTCGTCAACAACGTGTGGATCGTTCAGGTGGAAGTGGCTTCAAAGCGATTGCAGTTCCACGCGCTGCGTTGTTGTTGGCTCAAGGAGCTGGACGACTTCTGCGGTCCCATCATGACCGAGGAATGGTGGCAGTTCTGGATTCGCGTTTAGCGAGTGCTGGTTATGCAAATTTCTTATTGCAGTCGATGCCAGATTTTTGGCGAACCACAGATTCTGATGTTGCTACAGCTGCAATTTCTCGACTCGGAACAAAATTGGGTGTGAGCGAATAAATCGCGCACACCCAATTGAGGTTGTATCTACTTAGATTTTTCGCATCACAGTGACGACGATGCCCATGATGATGGCGTTGTTTCCATCAATAGGTTCATACGCTGGGTTGTGAGGCATCAGCCAAATTTGGCCATCACGTTTCTTGAAAGTCTTCACAGTTGCTTCGTCATCGTTGATTAATGCAGCGACAAGATCACCATTGTTTGCAGTTGGTTGACTGCGAACAACAACGTAATCACCATCGAAAATTCCAGCATCGATCATGGAATCACCGGTGACTGTCAACATAAACAATTCACCGAACCCAGTGAGTTCGCGTGGAAGGGACATGACACCTTCGACATTTTCGGTAGCCAAAACACCAGGGCCAGCAGCGATGCGACCTAGTAGTGGGATAGCCACACTGTTGTCATCCTGTGCTGTCACACGTGATTCTGTAGGTGCTGAGTCAGTGAGGTAGGTGCCGTCGGGGCGACGCAAGATTTCGATACCGCGAGCTACGCCACCACTGCGACGTAGATAGCCAAGACGTTCGAGGGACGTGAGTTGATACGTAACACTCGAGACTGATTGCAAACCAGAAGATTCAAGGAGATCGCGGATTGAAGGTGGATAACCAAGATCTTCGATCTTTTCGATGATGGTCTCGAGAATTTTGCGTTGACGCATCGTGAGTCCACCAGCAACCTCTTTGTCTGGAAGTGGATGCACATTGGAGTTGTCAGGAGTATCAGTCATTACTGAACCTCACTTTCTGTTAGAGCTGGCACGCAACGCAGGTGACCGATCGCTCGTATGCGATCTGACACTTTGTCAGACCCCCTCGCCATATTTCGGTTGTTGCCAAAGCGCGGCCACAGGGGAGTGGCGTTTTGGCAACAACACAAATCTTACGTCATTTCGAACACTTGTTCCGAACACTTGAGCGAGTCGGCGTGGCGAATGTCGGGGGTATGTGCTTAAATTAGCACAGATGTTCGAAATATGGTTTTGAACGTTCTTCGAGGAGGACACCATGGCAACACTGACACACACAGCAATGAATCAAGATTCCTTTGTTTTTACAGGGAATTTCAGTGATCAGCGCGTTCGTACAACTCGTCAGGTGCAGTCAGGTATTCGATTGACCGCCCGTGGTCGCCGCCTCGTCGCCGGGTTGGTCATAGGTCTAGTGGCGCTCGTTATGTATGGCATCAGCGCCCTTTTCGCAGGATTCGCTGCTGCGTCCACCTCAGACCTCGCCTACACCGATACCTCCATCGTGGTGGTCGCTCCTGGACAAACCTTGTGGGAAATTGCCACCGAGATCGACAGTTCAGCTGACCCACGCGCCATTGTTGATGTCATTGAGGACCTCAACAGCTTGGGATCTGGAGAAGTTATTCAGGCTGGTTCGGTACTTGTTGTTCCAGTAGTGGAATAACCAGAAGTTTTTTGGCGTGTCGCACCGCTGATACTTGCGGAAATTACCCGCAGGCTTTACCTTTCACCCCTACATCTAGTGGTCATTTCTTGAGGTGGCGCCACATACTGTGGTTCACTCAAGGGATTTGTCCACAGGGTTAGCGAAAATAACGGGCCACATGTGCTCAACTCGGGGGAGTTATCCACAGTTAGGAGGAGTCATGCATTGCCCATATTGCCGTCATGACGATTCTCGTGTGATTGATTCGCGGACCCAAGATGATGGTGGATCAATTCGTCGCCGTCGGCAATGTCCTGACTGCGGACGACGTTTTTCCACCATTGAGACTGCAATGCTTCTCGTAGCGAAACGCTCCGGTGCAGTTGAACCTTTCAGCCGTGCCAAAGTGATTTCTGGAGTTCGCAAGTCCTGCCAAGGTCGTCCAGTCAATGATGATGACCTAGCGCGACTCGCTCAGAGTGTCGAAGATGCACTCCGAGCTGCTGGCGCTGCTGAAGTGCCAAGTCAGCAGGTGGGGTTGACCATCCTCGGACCTTTGCGGGAACTTGATGAAATCGCGTATCTGCGATTTGCCTCGGTCTACCGCGACTTTGAAAGTCTCGAAGACTTCGAAGGTGAGATTGCAGTGCTGCGAGCGGCCAAAGCAATAGCACCACCTGGTGGCGAAGTCAGTCTCGAAGAGACGGACTCACTGAGCTCACAGCGAAGTTAATCCGCCTTCACCAGCACCTCACGCACCACCCACAAACTTCTTCCCCGAAGATCACTAAACCCCGATCAGATACATCCCGCGGACGGTTCCCCATGGCCGCGAAATACCGATCACCGAATCAACGAAGAAAGAGGACACCAATGACCGAAACGGTGAGCGGCGCGTCGAGCACCGCCAAGAAGTCCGGCAAAAACTCAGGCCTCAGCCTTGAGCGTTTGTGGACGACCGCAGGACAGCATCCCTACGACCAGGTCACCTGGGAACGTCGCGATGTCGTACAGACCAACTGGAAGACTGGTGAAACAGTCTTCGAACAGCGTGGAGTTGAGTTCCCTGATTTCTGGTCAGTGAATGCATCCACCATCGTCACCACCAAATACTTCCGTGGTGCAGTGGGAGCCGAAAACCGCGAATGGAGCTTGAAGCAGCTCATCGATCGTGTTGTGTTGACCTACACCAAGGCCGGCCGCGAAAACGGTTACTTCGCAACCGAAGCTGATGCCGAACTCTTCGAGCATGAACTCACCTGGATGTTGCTCCATCAGGTGTTCTCCTTCAACTCACCAGTGTGGTTCAACGTTGGTACTTCATCACCTCAGCAGGTCAGCGCCTGTTTCATCTTGAGTGTTGATGACACCATGGATTCCATCCTCAACTGGTACCGCGAAGAAGGTTTGATCTTCAAAGGTGGATCTGGTGCTGGTTTGAACCTCAGCCGTATCCGTTCTTCTAAGGAACTTCTCCACAGCGGTGGCACCGCATCTGGCCCAGTGTCATTCATGCGCGGTGCTGATGCATCTGCTGGAACCATCAAGTCAGGTGGCGCAACCCGTCGCGCGGCCAAGATGGTCGTGCTTGATGTGGATCATCCAGACATCGAAGAGTTCATCGAAACCAAAGTTTCTGAAGAAGAAAAAATCCGTGTCCTGCGCGATGCTGGTTTCGACATGGATCTTGGTGGCAAGGACATCATCAGTGTTCAGTACCAGAACGCCAACAACTCTGTTCGCGTAACTGACGAATTCATGCAGGCTGTCGAGAACGGAACCGACTTTGGTTTGCGCGCTCGTTCAACCGGTGAAATCATCGAAACTGTTGATGCCCGCAAACTCTTCCACAAGATTTCACAAGCTGCTTGGGCCTGTGCAGATCCTGGTATCCAGTACGACGGCACCATCAACGATTGGCACACCAATCCTGAAACTGGTCGTATCACCGCATCGAACCCATGTTCTGAATACATGAGCCTCGACAATTCATCATGCAACCTTGCATCGTTGAACTTGCTCAAGTTCCTCAAAGAAGATGGCACCTTCGATGCAGCGAAGTTTGCAAAGTCTGTGGAATACATCATCACTGCGATGGATATTTCAATCTGCTTCGCTGACTTCCCAACCGAACCAATTGGTGACACCACTCGTAAGTACCGTCAGCTAGGTATTGGTTATGCAAACCTTGGCGCATTGTTGATGGCAACTGGTTTGCCATACGACAGCGATGGTGGCCGTGCACTTGCTGGCTCAATCACAAGCTTGATGACTGGTACTGCCTACAAGCGCTCTGCAGAACTTGCAGGTGTGGTTGGTGCGTACGAAGGTTATGCGCGTAACGCATCCGCACATCAACGTGTCATGCGCAAGCATGCAGCTGCCAACGATGCTGCTCGTTCAGCTTCAACTCTTGATGCAGATGTATCTCGTTTGGCTGGCAAGATGTGGGCAGACGGAATCAAGATTGGTGAAAAGAACGGATGGCGTAACGCACAGGCATCTGTGCTCGCCCCAACCGGCACCATCGGTTTCATGATGGACTGTGACACCACGGGTATCGAACCTGACTTCTCACTCGTCAAGTTCAAGAAGCTTGTTGGTGGCGGTTCGATGCAGATTGTTAACCAGACCATTCCAATGGCTCTCGGCAAACTCGGTTACGCAGACGAAACCGTCGAAGCGATCGTGGAGTTCATCGGTCAGCATGGTCACGTTATCGATGCACCAGGTTTGAAGCCAGAACATTACGCAATCTTTGACTGTGCCATGGGTGAACGTGCTATTACACCAATGGGTCACGTTCGCATGATGGCTGCCTGCCAACCATTCCTTTCAGGTGCAATTTCCAAGACCGTCAACATGCCATCAGAGGCAACTGTTGATGAAGTTGAAGAAATTTACTTCCAGGCGTGGAAGATGGGCGTCAAGGCTCTCGCTATCTACCGCGACAACTGCAAGGTGGGTCAGCCACTTTCTGATGCCAAGGCAAAGACAGCTGAAGTTCCTACCGATGCAGTTGTTGAACACCGTCCAATCCGCAAGCGCATGCCAAAGAAGCGTCAGTCACAGACTGTCTCCTTCTCTGTTGGTGGCGCCGAGGGTTACCTCACTGCTGGATCCTTTGAATCAGGTGAACTAGGCGAGGTATTCCTCAAGCTTGGTAAGCAGGGTTCAACCCTTGCTGGTGTAATGGATGCCTTCTCCATCGCGATCTCCATCGCATTGCAGTACGGCGTTCCATTGGAAGCATTTGTTTCCAAGTTCACCAACATGCGTTTCGAACCAGCAGGTATGACTGATGATGCCGACATCCGCATGGCACAGTCCATGATGGATTACATCTTCCGTCGCCTTGCTCTCGACTACCTACCATTCGATACACGTGCAGCACTTGGCATCTTCTCTGCCGAAGAACGCGCCGCACAGGTTTCTGGGTACGACACTGCACCAGCTCCAACCGCTGCTGTGATTGAAGCTGTTTCAGAGGTCCTCGAACAGACACCAGCTCCAGCTGCTGCTGTTGATGTGACCATCCGTACCGAACAAGCACATTCCTCTGCCGAATTGCTTGAGGCAATCACCGGAAAGGTCAGCGACGCTCCATTGTGCATGACCTGTGGAATCAAGATGCGCCCATCAGGTTCCTGCTACGCCTGTGAGGGCTGTGGCAGCACCAGTGGTTGCTCTTAATACCTGACGGAATACCCGCAAAGCGCTCTGCTTCAGTCCTCTGAAGCAGAGCGCTTTGCTGTGACTACACAGTTAGGCCATAAGTCCATCGCAGCACGCGTTACTCGCGCCTAGGCTTGGTACATACGAAACACTCTCGCGAAAGATCCTGATGAATCTCTTTATTGAACTAGCCGTGAAGCAGCCGTTATTGCTTTTAACGACACTCCTTGCCATCGGTGCAATCGTTGGAAATTTCAAATTTAGAGGATTCTCACTAGGACCAGCAGCCGTGCTTTTCACAGCACTTGCACTTTCTGCGATCGATGATCGTCTGGTACTTTCGCGTGAACTTGGTTTGTTTGGGCTTTCCCTTTTTGCCTATGTGATCGGCATTGGCGCAGGACCTTCATTCTTCACAGCAATACGGCATAGTGGTCGCATTGTTGGCACATTGCTGATCGCTTTACTTGGTGCAGCAGGCGCCGCGGTTGGTTTTGGCCGCTTGTTTGGACTCGATGGCCCATTACTTTCTGGTTTGTACGCAGGTGCCCTGACGAATACACCAGCACTTGCCGCCTCTGAACAGGCATGGGAATCACAACTACCAACTGTGGGATATTCCGTGACGTACATGTTCGGTGTCATCGGTATGTTGCTTGCAAGCATGGTGGCAATAAAATTCAAACCAACTGCCGCAACTCCGGAAGACATTGAAACTCCCACTCCGAAACTTTTCGGTTTAACGCTGCGCATTGATGAACCAGGTTTGCCAAGTCTTGGCGAGTTGTCAGCTCAATACGATGAACGAATTGTTTTCTCCAGGATCATGCGCGGAGATACGCCACAGCATCCAGGAGTGGTCGATGTTGCTACTGATTCAGATGTCCCGGTGGTGGGAGACATCATTACTGTCATTGGTGACCAAGAGGCTGTAGATGAATTTGCGATTCGAGTGGGACATCCATCAACCGTACCTGTGACCTTGGATCGATCCCATCTCGATTATCGACGCATCGCTTTATCCAACAGTTCCATCGCAGGCAAAACTCTTGGCAGCCTCAAACTTCTCAAGAAGTATGGCGCAACCGCAACCCGTATTCGCCGTGGTGATATTGATCATTTGGCACATGATGATTTTGTTTTGAATATTGGAGACCGAGTTCGCGTAGTGGCACCACCACATCGCATGTCAGAAATTGCCAAACTGTTTGGCGATTCCGAGAAGGGTGCTGCGAGTTTCTCCATCGCAAGCCTGGCTTCAGGTATGGCAATGGGTGTCTTAATCGGCTTAATCGAGTTTCCACTACCTGGTGGTTCGCAGTTTGCCCTCGGTATGGCAGGTGGACCGCTCATTGCAGGCATCATCCTTGGTCGCAGAGTTCGTACTCGCAAAATTCTCTGGACCTTGCCGCATGCTCCAGCTCATACCTTGAGCCACATCGGCATGATGTTGTTCTTGGCTTACGCAGGTTCGAATTCAGGTGGGGCATTGGCAGAGGCCATCGTCACACCGATTGGCTGGAGACTGCTCGTGGCTGGTGCACTGGTGACCATGACTTCAGCAGGTTTGTTGCTGATAGTGGGTCATTACTTGGCCGGTGCCTATGGCGGACGTCTCGCGGGTGTGATGGCAGGAGCTCAAACACAACCAGCTGTTTTGGCCTATGCCAATGAAAGACTCAAAGATGATCCGCGAGTAAATATGGGCTATGCGGTCGCGTACCCAGCAGCAATGATCATCAAGGTGCTCATTGCGCCACTTTTAGGAAATTTCTAACTAGCAGGAAAGTGCTGAGGTTTCGTTCAGCGGGCTCGTACAGCACGGAACCAGGCTCGACCTGCGACCAGCAATCTTCGAGTGAGGCTTACTTTCGCGCGTCGGTTGAAAACGTCGTAATCGATTGCTTCAACCGCATCAACGATTTCGCAATACAAAATTCGCGCCGCATCGATGCAATCCTGACTCGCAGGATCGAGCATGCAGATACCAATGCGGCTTTCTGCTTCTAATGTGCGGACTCGTTCGATTTGAAACTTGAGGGCATCAACAATTTGAGGTGTGAGTACGCGTTTTTCAAGATCTTCAGGGGTAACGCCAAACTCGCGCAACTCTTGGAGTGGTAGATAAATGCGACCACGATGTAAATCTTCACCCACATCGCGAATGAAGTTGGCTAGCTGGAATGCCACACCAAGTTTGGTTGCATACTCGTAGGCCCGCTGGTCAGTGGGCTCAAGGATTGGCACCATCTGCAAACCGATGACAGCAGCAGATCCATAGACATATTCGTAGAGATCTTCATACGTTTCATAACTCGTGACAGTGAGATCCATTGTCATAGAGTGAATAAAAGCTTCGAAATGTTCGCGAGGAATATTCCAGCGAATGCAGGTATCAACCACAGCTTTGCATACGGGGTCATCGCTGAATCCTTTTTCCAGGTCAGCAAAGAATGAGTCGCTCCAGTTCTTAAGCCACAGCGCCTTCTCTTCATCGCTCAAAGTTGATGCCAAATCATCAACAATTTCATCGGCATAACGAGCAAATCCATAGAGAGCATGAACAAAGGGACGTTTCGCTGGCGGCAATAACAAGGTCGCTAGGTAATACGTTTTTCCATGTTGCGCATTGAGCTGTCGACACAATTCGTACGATTCCTGGAGAGCAGGGTCAAGAATCCCTGCAGCTTTCAATTCCCGGACACTCATCGTGGAGCCTTTCGAAGGTTAGCCAAGAAATTAGTCGAAACTTTTTGATTTTCGTACATGGACAGAAGTTCAGGTGAGGTTGGAGTTAATCCACGATTGAGTTCTTCGCCAAAAATCAAAGCCCGTTCTCTTGGGCTTGCAAACAAAGTCAGAACCACGATCAACAAGGCTGCACTCGTTGAAATGAAATCGGAAGCATTGATAGTGGAGTCTGCGACGATGTTGATCTCGGCTAAACCGTAAATCACAAAGAAGCCGATGCCCACAATGATTGCTCGCAGCACCCAAGGTTTACGAATTCCGGCAACCGCGATCAGCGGCAGCGCCCACATGAAATACCACGGTTGAACAACTGGCCCCAAAACAATAAGTGCAAGAAACGCGATGCCAGCACCGCGAATGGGACTTCGACCTTGAGGGTTTAAACAAAGCCACGCAATAATGCAGAGGGCTGCAAGTGTGCCACAAAGTTGAAAAATCTTGATTGAGATATCTACTGCATCGAATCCAAAAAATCCAAGTCCAGCTCCGAAGGCCTGCCCGATAGCGGTCGTTGGAGAAAGCAGATTCCTCACCTCATTGGGTGTGCCTAATGCATCAACCCAACCAATGCCAATTCCCAATCCATAGCCAAGCGCTGCGAGTATGGCGAGTGTGGAAAATGCGCCGATAGTCCATGAACGAATGGCCTGCCACCTCGATAGATCACGTGGAAGGTAGGCGAGGATCACAAAGGGAACGGCAAGTAGAGCAATGGGTTTCACACCTGCGGCGAGTGCAATCATGACAATGGCAAACGCGGGTTTGTTTTCGAAGGCAAAAACAAACGCCCACACCATGAATCCAATCATCAGTGCATCGTTATGAGCTCCCACCACCAAATTCATAATGACCAACGGATTAAGAATCGCCAACCAGTTTGCAGCGGCCGGACTAATGCCATGGTGACGGGCAAGGCGTGCAATCGCTGTTGCAGATATCGCTACTCCGATAAGACACAGCGCTTTGAACAAGATCATCGACCAGTAAGGGGAGTGCGGAGTCACGCTGGTGATGAATTGCGCCAAACCTAGGAAAGTAGGCCCATAGGGAGTCGCAGATTCGGCCCAGGTTGGATCCGACCCAAGTTGAAACCATCCGGGCAAGGCTGAAACCCCGTGAAGATAGGGATCAATTCCAGAGTTCATCAGTCGACCTTGGGCCACATAGGAATACACATCACGGGAAAACATGGGTGGAACTAGTACTAAAGGTGTCAACCACATCGCCAAAATTGCCCACAGTTGTCGAACATCTGTCAACCGTTGGTTCAACACATCTATGCCTAAGGTGAGCCAGGCGTGCAACAGCAGTGCGCCGCCGAGAATGACAGCAGCACTACCAACAATTTGACCGTTTTCACTCACACGCAGAGCTTGAAGCCAGCCATTGATCGCAAAATTAAACGTGGGTGGCAACCAGCCGATTGCAATTGCAGCCACCATCATCAACAGACTGCCGAGTAATCCCACACTGGCATGCGCAACCACTGTGGAATCCACTGATGGGCGCGGGTGCGTCTGGGCAGGGCTACTCATATCGTGCTCAGGGTACGCGGTTAGCGCCAGGCGCGAGAGCGGTAGGACTTATCGAGTCCAGTAATTCGCTCAGCTGCCAATCGTCCTGAAACCAAAACCATGGGCACACCAACTCCTGGTTGGGTTCCCGAACCTGTGAACACCACATTCTCACCCCACATATTTCCAGGGCGGAAAGGGCCAGTTTGGAGGAAGGAGTGCGCTGCAGCGAATGGAGCTCCTCGTTCCATGCCACGTTGCTGCCATTCGAGTGGTGTGGTGATGTGCTCAACTTCAATGCTGTCACCAAAGCCGACATAGCCACGGGCTTCGAGAGTGCGAATAACCTCATCGCGATATTTCGGAGTTTGGATTTTCCAGTCGATATTCGCATCGAGGTTGGGAGTTGGAAACAGCACGTAGTAGATCTGCTTGCCATCAGGTGCAAGTGATGGATCGCTTCGACTTGGGTTGGTCACCAGGATCGAAGGATCGGACATCAATTGTTTCTTATCGATCAATTCATCAAATACTCCTGACCATGAATGACCGAAGTGAATGTTGTGATGAGCAATCTTGGAGTACTGCGCAGATGAGCCAGCTAGTAGTAAGAAACATGAAGGGGAATACTTCAAACGTTTCAACGACATAGGCTCGACACCGAGTAAATCGCGATAGGCAACTGGCAAGTCCGGATTGAGTATGAATGCATCAGCTTCGATGCGTTCACCATCGGTAGTAACCACCGCGGTTGCGCGACCACCGAAATGTTCGACACGCGAAACCTCAGTGGAGTAGCGGAACTCCACTCCATGTTTTGCAGCTGCAGCTGCCATTGCTCGAGGAACCGCGTGCATACCTCCCTTGGGGAAGAAAACACCCGCAACGGAATCCATGTATGCGATGACGGCATAAATTGCTAAAGCGTCATACGGTGAAAGTCCGGCATACATTGCTTGGAAGGAATAAATCCGCTGAGTGCGTGGGTCCTTCAGGAACTCATCAACTTTAGGTTGAAGTTTTCTAAATCCACCGATAGAAAGAAGTTTCACCAAGTTGGGGGTCAATAGATCAAATGGAGTATCAATGTTGCGATCGATGAAATCTTTGATTTCATATTTGTAGAGATCTGCAACAAAATCTACATACCGACGGTAACCCTCTGCCTCATCTGCGCCAATTACTCTTTCGATCTCTTCACACATCTTGTCGACATCTGAATGAACATCTAGTTGCGAGCCATCCGGAAAGAAGGTGCGATAAAGCGGCGAAACAGGCTCGAGTTCAAGCCATTGATTCATATCTTCACCAAGTGCATCGAAGCAATCGGCGATGAGATCAGGCATAGTCAAAACAGTGGGACCAGTGTCGAAGGCATATCCCTGATCATTGATCAATCCAGCACGACCACCAGGAATCGATTCACGTTCAACAACAGTGACTTTGCGACCAGCGCCTGCCAAGCGCATAGCTGCAGACAGACCTGCCAAACCTGCGCCAACAATGACCACATGATCGGTGGAACCTGAAACTTTTCGTGGTGTGCTACGCGGAGCGAACCGGAGCAGATCCATTTTTATGCCTCTCGTTGAGTTGCGGCTACAGCCAAATTTGCAAGTACATATTTTGATTGTTCAGTGATCTCAGCATTTTCAAGTGCAGATAGCGCAGACTGAAGTCCAGACTCAATCATTTTTTCAACTGCATCAAGTGCACCGCAGTTGGTGATGATTGAACGAATCTCTGTGACATCGGCAGCGGTGAGATCATTGCTACCAAGTTTGTTTCGCACAATGTCAACATCCGATGCTGCGGCCCGTTCGTATGTCAATGCGATAAGAACAGTGCGTTTGCCTTCACGCAAATCATCGCCTGCAGGTTTGCCAGTGACTGTGGGATCGCCGAAAACTCCGAGCACATCATCACGCAGTTGGAAAGCCTCACCTAGTGGCAGGCCGTAATCCGAAAGGCTCTGCATCACTGACTCTGATGCATTCGCCATCGCAGCACCAAGATGTAGAGGGCGTTCGATCGTGTATTTGGCACTCTTGTAACGCACAACATTCAAAATGCGTTCGACATCAGCACCAGCACGAGCTTGTTCTAATAAATCGAGATATTGACCAGCCATCAGTTCGGTGCGCATGATGTCGTAAATCGGCTTTGCGCGAGACAAGGCGTCGGCTGGAAGTTGGGAAGTCAGTAACAATTCATCTGCCCAAGACAGGCAGAGATCTCCGAGCAAAATTGCCGCGCCAGCGCCAAAGTTTGCGGACTGACCCAACCACGCTGAATCACTATGTAAGGCGTCAAAATGTGTGTGAACCGCAGGCATGCCACGTCGGGTATCCGAACCGTCCATAACATCATCATGGATCAAGGCACAGGCCTGAAGGAACTCCAGCGACGTTGCGGCAGCGATTGCTTGTTGAGTATCTGCACCACCGGCTGCTCGCCAACCCCAATACGCGAAAGCTGGTCGCAGACGTTTGCCGCCTTGCATGAGTCGAGCTGTGGTCTCGGCAAGAGGTTGAAGCTCAGGGCTCACGGCCAACAAAAGTGGGGTCTGCTCCGCGAGCACCGCATCAATGGTCGCAGAAACTCGAGCTCGAAAGTCCTCGAGGTCGAGTACAGATAAACCTGCAGTCAGATCAGTCACGGGCTAAAACTAGTGGGGCACGTCGTGCTTGGCATGGCGGCGCGAGCGGGCATACTTCGCCCTTGTGTCGATAAAGCAGGTGCTCACAGCCAAGTTGGCTCTCAACCAGCCCACTTTTTCCTGTGAGTTTTTCCCACCCAAGACTTCTGAGGGTGAAACCACACTCTGGAACACCCTATCGACCTTGCAACCGTACTCACCAGATTTCGTATCGGTCACCTATGGGGCGGGTGGCTCAACCCAGGATCTGACCCTAGGAATCACCGCTCGAATCACCGCTGAAACATCTATTCCAGTGCTGGCCCATCTCACCTGTGTGGGAGCCTCGGCGACAGAACTTGAAGATGTGATCGACTCATTTAAAGCAGTGGGTGTCACCAACATCTTGGCCTTACGTGGAGATCCAGTGACCGGACCTGGAACCCCATGGGTGACTGCCAAAGATGGATTTACCTATTCCATCGAACTCGTCGAAATGCTTCGCTCGCGCGGAGATTTCTCCATTGGTGTGGCAGCTTTCCCAGAGGGGCACCCTGAATCTCATTCACTCGATGATGATGCAAAAGTATTGGCTGCCAAACAGCACGCGGGTGCGGACTTCGGTATCACCAACTTGTTCTTCAGCGCAGACAAATACTTCGACATGGTGGATCGCGCTTCAAGCTTTGGATGTGATTTTCCAATTCTCCCCGGTCTGATGCCAGTGACCAACGTTTCACAAATTCAACGGTTCGCCGCTTTGTCAGGTGCTGAATTTCCAGCGGACTTGGCCGCGCGATTTGAAGCTGTTAAAGAAGATTCAGATGCAGTCAAAGAACTTGGAATTGAAATCACCACTGAATTGTCTGAGAAGTTATTAGCGGGTGGTGCGCCAGGTATTCACTTGTATACCTTGAATCACTCAACCGCGACGCGACGAGTATTCGAAAACCTCGGAGTGAAACCAACATCATGATGTCACGTGATGAATACTGGCGTGCATGGTCAGCAGTTCACCAGGACATTGACCCATCGTCGTCACTATGGATTCGTGGATATCTGCGTGTGGTTTATCCAATTGCACGTGGTGCACACAACCTTCGAATAACCCCCAATGTTGTCACTGCAAGTGGCATAGGTGTCTCTGCGGCTTTGATTTGGAGCGCCACTCAAAGTTCACCATGGCTGATGATGATGTTGATGCTGTTGGGTATCGCGACTGATGCCATCGATGGCGCGCTCGCCATTGGCCAAAACAAAACAACTCTTTTTGGGGGAGTGTTCGATTCCGTTGTCGATCGAATTAATGAAGCCGCATTGGTTATTGCATTACTGATCGTTGCTGGGTTCGACTTCATCGGCGTAGCGATGCTCGCATTCACGCTAGTACTCATAATGGAATATATGAGAGCTCGTGCTCATGCGGCGCTGTCGAGTGTGACGGAACTGATCACTGTCTGGGAGAGGCCCACACGTGTCATAGTGAGTATTGCAGCGGTAATTGCCGGGATGTTCACTGAAACTTTCTTGAATTTCTCTTTGCAAAAAGTTTCAATCATTGCGCTCAGTGTGTGGATTGCACTTGGAATCGCTGGAAATGTGCAACTAGTGCGACATCTGTATCGCCAATTAGCTGCGTAGCTTTTTTTGATCAGACTTGATCACATTCGCAACAATTTCTGCACTCATTCCCACCAGCGGAAGTCCGCCGCCTGGATGAGCCGAACCTCCTACAAGATACAAGTTCTCAACCTCAGAGCGATTCGCAGCTCGCAAGAAGGCTGCTGTTGCTCCGTTACTTGATGTGCCATAGATAGCACCTCCAGGAGCGCGTGTGGCTGTTTGCAGAGTTAATGGACTGCGCCATTCCATCCATTCCAGCCGATCCTGCACGTCAAATCCACGTTGTGCCATAACGTCGAGAATGTGGTGAGCATATTCGTCGGACGTTTTTGAGTCAGACCAATCGAAGGTCGAATTCGAACCGTCACCATGTCGTGGTGCATTCACCAAAACAAACCACGCTTCACTATTGGCGTGTGGTCGCATTCGATCATCATCTGGTGAACAAATGTAGATAGTTGGATCCTCCACCGGCTTTGCAGGATTTCCATTAACACCAAAGACTGCATCAAATTCGGCGTCGTAGTTTTCTGGGAATAAAACATTGTGGTGCAAAAGATTCTCGGTTCGCCCTTTGACTGCTAACAGAAGTACGAACCCACTGAGTGAAGGTGTGGCTTTGCGTAGGCGCTTGCGACCTTGCTTGCTCACAGACTGTGGGAGAAGTTCGCGATATACGTGGTGTGCATCAGCGTTGGCGACAACAATGTCAGCAACAATTGACGTGTCATCTTTCAAAGTAATACCAACGGCTTTTTTGCCTTCGACCTCGATTCGTTGAACATCTGAATCAAAATGGAAGGTCACACCTCGCTCGCAGCAGCGCTTATATAGTGCATTAGCAAGTTGAGCTATTCCGCCGCCGATATGCCAAGCGCCAAACTCTTGTTCAACATAAGGAACGGTCGCTAGTGCCGCCGGCGCTTTGCGTGGATCGCTTCCAGTGTAGGTGGCATAGCGATCGAGTAACTGCAGCAATCGTGCATCGCGGATGTATTTCTTACCGAGTGCTCGAAGACTTAACCACGGTGCAATGGTCGTGATGTCAGAAACTTTGGTGAACAGCGGCAGCATGTCTTGTACTGATGTGATGGGACTGTGCATCACCGACTGGCGTGTTAGCGACCACATGTCACTTGCTCGTTGAATGAGTTGATTCCACTGTGAAGCGGTGTCTCCACCAAGACCTTCTTCGATGGCACGTGCTGCACGTGCTGGTCCAACTCCAGGCATGATGATGTGTGATCCGTCTGAGAATTGATAGCGAAAAGCTGGATCAAGTGGTTGGAGATCGATGGCTTCTTCGAGCGGTCCACCAGTTTTGAGGAAGAGATCGCGATACACGGCTGGAATGGTGAAAAGGCTTGGTCCTAGATCAAAAACAAAACCATCCCGCTCATAACGTGCAAGTTTGCCGCCTGCGGTTGACGACTGTTCGTATACATCAACATCAAAGCCTTGGTTGCGCAGTCGAGCGGCAACAGCCATGCCACCCATACCTGCACCAATAACAATAGCTTTCTTACTCATGAAGCATCCGTTGTTTGAGTTGCAGTCACAGATCGACCTTTCCAGGTCAACGCATTGCGCTGATGAAGTTGCAAACTACGTAGAGTCAAAGCGTTGAATCCCACGATGGATAGTGGATGTAGAAATGCGTCTGGCCATACGACATGTTTCATACGTCGACCAATAAGTATGCGTCCGATGGTCGCTGCGAGATAAGCAATGAATGAACGATTTCGTATTTTGGAATCTTTGCTGAATGTTAAAAAGATAGGAAGTGCGTAAACGAGAAAAAGTCCCAAGCCAGTGAAGACTGCACCAGATTTAGAACCAAATGCATTCCACAAAGATTTCGTGTAACCCTCAATCATTTCTTGGTTGGTGTTGTACATCAAACATGTAGCTATCGCAGTGCCATCGACGACGCCACCAGTGCCACCAT
>JBEBBR010000047.1:0-2671 GCA_041158285.1 Actinomycetota bacterium | reverse complement strand
TCACCGCTGTCGATGAGTGCCACGCGCATACCTGCTTGAGCAGCGGTTCCTGCGGCGGCGAGTCCGGCTGGACCACCGCCAATCACAATGAGTTCAGCGTGCATCCCGCTCACCACCTTGTGTAGTGATGACATCGTTTGGTTGGACAAGGTCAAGGCAAGCGCGAACATTCGCAACACCATTGACAGTGACTAAACAATCAAAACAAACGCCAATGCCGCAGAAAACTCCACGCGGTTGTTGATCATGTCGAGTGATTCGCCACGAACGCTTATCCACACTCATCAATGCGGCTGCAACCGAAATTCCTTCAGCGACTTGATACTGCTCGCCGTCAATGAAGATTGATATTTCAGACATGCGCACCCGCTTCATCAAAACGTTGAGGCCTGAATGGGTGTAGTGAAACTTCAGCATGCAGTCCCATGACACTGTCTGCAATCAACTTGCCACTCGCAGGTGCTAATCCAACACCTGCACCTTCATGTCCACATGCGTGATACAAACCTGGAACTCTTTCGTCGGGACCAATCACTGGTAAGTGGTCAGGACAGTACGGCCTAAAACCGCCGTACGTTCTGAGAAGTTTGACGTCACGCAGGAATGGAAAAATCGAAATTGCACCTGCTGCCAATTTGCTCAGCACTTCATAATTGATTGTGCGATCAAAACCTACGCGTTCGCGACTTGCGCCAATCAAAATCGTTCCGGCGTGAGTTCCTTCAACAACAGTTGAAGTTTCGAGACCTTCGTTATCTGATGCAACGTTCGCCAAGTATTCAGCGGTGTACACCTTGTGATGCACCATCGGTGGCATTGGTGTTGTTACCAAAATAAAACCTCGTCGCGGCATGATCGGTAGATGCACACCTGCAAGTGCTGCAATCTCTCCACTCCAGGTGCCAGCTGCATTGACAACAATCGGAGTTGAAACTTTCCCACGTGATGTTGAAACTCCAACAACTTTTCCGTCAGCGCTTACATCAATGCCAACAACATCTGTGTTGGTGGCGACTGTGATGCGACCATCTACGCGATGCACAAGTTGTGCCGCTGCCAGCATGGGCTGGACCTGGGAATCTTGCGGATACAGCACAGCTCCATGAACGTCACGGGTGAGATGCGGTTCTTGTTCATGAAGTTGATCTGCATCTAGTTCGATGGCTTCAACACCGGCAGCTCGTTGATGGTCTGCAATCTCTCGCAACCTGCGCAAAACCACGTCGGAAGTCGCGACAACTATGCCACCTTTGACTTCGAATTCGGAACGGGCGATGTGTGGAGTTAGTTCCCGCCACAACCGATTGCTATACAGAGCTAGTTCGAGTTCGGCTCCGATTTCTTTGTCGCTGACCAGGATGTTGCCTTCACCCGCACCGGTCGTACCACTTGCGACCGCACCACGATCGAGTACGAGGACCTGCAAACCCGCCTCAGCGAGGTAATGGGCGCAACTAGCCCCAACTACTCCAGCACCAATGACAACCACGTCTGCGGTCGCTGGGAGGAGTTTCACGGGTGGATCCTGTCAGGAGTTTGGCTGCGGGGCTTGAGGAAGCTGAAACTTAGTGTAGTGTGTGATGTATTACTGAACAAGAGAACTCCACATCTACTGAAAATCGAGGAATCATGACCAGAAAACCATGGCACGGTGTACTCACCGCCACAGCCCTTCCGTACACCGCCAGCGGCGAGGTTGATTACGACGCATATGGCGATCACGTCGCCTGGCAGGCTGCAAGTGGCTGCCATGGTGTGGTTCCCAACGGCTCTCTCGGTGAATACCAAGTCTTGACTGATGCTGAACGCGCACGTGTGGTTGAGGTTGCAGTCGCTGCCGCTCCAACCGGCTTCACAGTCATGCCAGGTGTTGCTGCCTACGGGGCACTCGAAGCCCGTCGTTGGACCGAACAAGCCGCAGAAGCTGGCGCACAGTGTGTGATGCTCTTGCCACCAAATGCTTACCGTGCAGATGAGCGCGCTGTGTTGGCTCACTATCGCGAGGTCGCGAAAGCCGGAGTGCCTATCGTTGCTTACAACAATCCCTACGACACCAAAGTGGATCTGACCCCCGAACTCTTGGGCAAGATTTATGCCGAAGGTTCGATTGTTGGTGTTAAAGAATTCACTGGTGATCCACGTCGCGCATATGAAATCGCAGAGTACGCACCAGGCCTCGACATTTTGATCGGCTCTGATGATGTTGTTCTCGAACTTGCACTTGCAGGTGCAGTTGGTTGGGTTTCAGGTTATCCAAATGCGTTCCCTGTGACCTGCGTCGAACTTTACGAAGCTGCAATGGATCATGATCTTGAAAAAGTTTTACCTTTGTATCGCATGCTCCACCCTCTACTTCGTTGGGATTCAAAAACTGAATTCGTTCAAGCGATCAAGTTGTCAATGGATATCGCTGGTCGCAATGGTGGCGGTTGCCGTCCTCCACGCCAACCACTGCTTCCAGCCCAAGAAGCAATCGTCCGCGCTGCAACCGAGGTTGCAATCAAGGCTGGCGCTCGCTAATGAAAACACCAACCTGGTTTCGCGCGATTGATTCGCACACTGAAGGCATGCCTACGCGAGTAGTCGTAGATGGCGTTGGTGAAATTCCAGGCGACACAATGTTCGATCGTCGTCGCTACTTCATGGACAACATGGATGACATTCGAAAACT
>JBEBBR010000046.1:0-11140 GCA_041158285.1 Actinomycetota bacterium | reverse complement strand
GGGGCTGACAGTGAGCTCTCACTATTTCGATTCCGTTAATTGCCACTGCCGAAGCGCGCACATCGGTCGCACCAACCCGCAAAGTCTGTCGACGTTGAGCGATCATTGCGCGGATTTCGGTTTTTGATTTAGTTGAATCGTCATTCGGAGTGGTCACTGTCGAATGATGCCACCTCGCGCCTACGATGGCACCATGTCGAAAATTCGTAAAGCTGTTATCCCGGCCGCTGGCCGCGGAGTGCGATTTCTCCCTGCCACCAAAGCAACTCCAAAAGAGATGTTGCCAGTGGTAGACAAGCCAGCAATCCAGTACGTTGTCGAAGAAGCAGTAGTTGCCGGCATCTCAGACATTTTGATGATTACTGGCCGCAACAAGCGCCCACTCGAAGATCATTTCGACCGTGCCACCGAACTTGAATCATCACTTATCGAAAAGAATGATTCACACAAACTAAGACTCGTTCAGGCGTCATCTGAACTCGCTCGAATTCACTATGTTCGTCAAGGTGATCCTCAAGGTCTAGGCCACGCTGTTTTGCAGGCGGCAGATCATGTTGGCGAAGAGCCATTCGTTGTCTTACTGGGAGACGATCTCATTGATGAAAGAGATCCCATTCTTCCTGCGATGATCAAGGTGCAGGAACAATTCGGTGGCAGTGTTATCTGTCTTATGGAGGTTCCTGCCGATCGCATTCATTTGTATGGCTGTGCAGCGATTGAATCAAAGCCAGAAGATGGCGTTGTAGTAGTGACCGATCTCGTCGAGAAACCATCGACCGAAGATGCACCAAGCAATCTAGCGATTATCGGACGCTATGTTTTAGACGCTGCTGTCTTCAAAGTTCTTGAGAAGACTCCACCAGGAAAAGGTGGCGAAATCCAACTCACCGATGCTTTGCGCGTTCTAGCGACTATGCCTGCCGAACAGGGCGGTGGAGTCCGCGGAGTTGTCTTCAATGGTCGACGCTATGACACTGGTGACCGCCTCTCGTGGTTGCAATCCACTGTTCAATTGGCTTTGCATCACCCAGAACTTGGTGAAGATTTTTCACAGTGGCTAGATGACTTTGTTAAATCAGGAATGCCGGATGCTTAATGTTGAGGGCTATGTTCGTTCATTATTGGAACGAGTACAACCTCTAGAGCCGTTTCCCATTAGCCTTTTGGAATCTCGCGGCTGTGTGATTGCAGAGGACGTCACTGCACCGTGGCCACTTCCTGCTTTTGATTCCGCTGCCGTCGATGGTTATGCAGTGTTGCTCGAAGATGTTCATGCAGCTCATCAGGCAAATCCAATTCACCTCGGAGTAAGCGACATCCTCACTGCAGGTGTTCGCCCAGGTCGCGCACTTATCCCGGGCAATGCCATCAGGGTGAGTGCAGGTTCACCGCTGCCAGAGGAAACAGAAGCTGTCATTCCCATTGAATTTACTGATGCAGGCGTTACAACAGTTTCAATTCATCAGAGTGCTGTCTTGGGCCAGTTCATTCGTCGCACTGCAGAAGATGTTGCTGTTGGTGATGTGGTTGTTACTTCGGGCTCACAAGTTGATGCACGAGTTTTGGGTTTACTTGCAGCTATCGGTAGAGGTTCAGTGGTTGCAAGACCACGGCCTCGCGTAGTTGTGGTGAGTGTGGGTGCTGAATTAGTTGAACCTGGTGCACCTTTAACTGCCGGCAAAATCGCTGACTCAAATGGTGTGATGTTGTCTGCAGCAATTGCCGAGGCTGGTGGCACTGCATATCGAGTCGGTCCAGTCGTCGATGAACCAACACAGTTGCATCGCGTACTCGAAGACCAGCAAGTTCGCGCTGACATGATCATTGTTACTGGCGGTTCGAATGCTTCGACCTATGAGGTCATTCGAAATGTGTGTTCTGAACTTGGTGAAGTTGAATTCAATCGTGTTGCAATGCAACCTGGTACAGCACAAGGTTTCGGATTCATCGGTGACGAAAACATTCCGGTGTTGGTTTTGCCAGGAAATCCTGTTGCTGCGTATGTGTCATTCGAAGTTATCGTGCGACCACTTTTGCGTCACCTTCAAGGCTATGATCAAAGTGTTTCTGCACTTATCTCTGCGCAATGTATGAACTCATTTAGTTCTCCAGCAGGCCGCAAACATTATGTGCGTGCAATGCGTGAAGTTGGTCCTGGTGGCACACATGTGGTCCGCGCGATTGATGATCAAAGTTCGCACCTCGTGGCAAGCCTTGCTCGAACCGAATGTTTGATTGTGGTTCCAGAAGTTGTGGTTGAAGTTCGCGAAGGCGATGTGGTTGATGTGTTGCTACTTTCAGATACCGCACTTTGGTAATGGCCGGTTTGATGTGGCCACTGCGGCTTACGCATGGTGATGTGGTGCTTCGACCAATGCGATATCGAGACAAAGCCGCATGGACTGAGGTACGAACTTTCAACCAGGAATGGCTACAACCGTGGGAGGCAAGTAATCCCGATGGCACAGCCAGAGTTGTGAAGTTTGGCCAACACATTCGCGCCGGCCGCCGTGAAGCCAAAGCTGGTCGCTCGTTACCGATGGCAATTGAGTTTCATGGCCAATTCATCGGGCAGATCACCCTCGGAAATGTGATGTGGGGGAGTTTGCGACAGGGTTATATCGGATATTGGATTGACTCTCGCTTTGCTGGTCGGGGGATTACCCCAACTGCGGTCTCGATGATTACTGATTATGCGCTTCGAGAAGCCGGTCTACATCGCATCGAAATCAATATTCGCCCCGAAAACACTGCATCAATTCGAGTGGTTGAAAAACTCGGGTTTACCTTTGAAGGTCGACGTCCGCAGTACTTACATATTCAAGGTGATTGGCGCGATCACAACACCTATGTAATGACTTCTTCGACTCTTCCAGTCGATGGTTTGCTGCCATTGAGGCCTCGTCACCACTAGTAATCGCCGATATGGGTTTGTGCGACACGCAAACCCAAAATGTAAATATCCGTAACTTTCCGTGACATTTTCGCTACTTTTTGACCCGTGGGTTCCGGACTGCTACTTCTGTTGATAGTCGGAATTTGGGCACTCATTTTGCTGCCTGTGTGGATCACGAAGAATGATGCAGGAAGAGACCTCAAACAGGTCGACAATTTCCGCAAAACAATGGCTACTCTCCGTGACGATCGAGTAATGATTCCGGCTAAAGCCCCGAAGCCGATGGTCTACTCAAAACGAGCTGTCAAAGTTGGTGGCATGCGTCCAGAAGCTCAACGACTTCTAGCCACTCGACGCCGTGTTTTCGCTGTGGTTCTTGTGAGTGTTCCTGCCACTTTGATTTTTGTTCTACTTGGTATTGCGCCTGTGTACATGGCACTGACTCCTCTTGTGGCGTTTGCTTTGTACGTCGGTTGGGTGCAAGGGTCACGTAAGCAATCTCTCAAGCCACGGTCGCAAACTGAAGATCACAGCGAAGATCGCGGAACCCAACGTGAACAATCGCGACGTTCACAACGCACACATTTGTTGGCAAGTTTTGCATCAATTCGACGTGCCGCTACTCAGCGCCTGCTCGCTGCTGAGCCAGAACTTGATACTGCCGAGACCGTTTCGTGGCAACCAGCTCACACTTCAACAAACACCTGGAGTATTCCCGAAACTGTTTTGCCAACATACGTGAATGCACCTGCAGCTACCGAGACGCCACGCAACATTGATGTTGAACATGGCACCTGGGATGGTGCTGCCATGGTTCAAGCAGCATCTCAACAACGTAAACAAGATCTTGCAGACATTGTTGCTGAACTTCAAATTGCTGCACCTAAAAAGATTGCATTCGATGATGAAATCGACAACACCACGGAGTTGGAAGTTTTCAAAGGCGCCTAACAGGCCACGATTCAAACAAGCAACTGCACTACTAGCAACTTGAATTTAACTGAGTTGTTCGCGCACGATCTTTCTTGCCTCATTGATGGCATCCGGTAAGAATTCAAAACTATCTGATTCATTCCGTAGTAGTGCGAAAGTTCCAACCGCGCTCAGGGTTGCGCGATGACGTTCTTGCACACCTTTGAGTAGCACTGTCACACCATGAGATTGCAAATCTTCAATTACTTCATTGAGAGTTTGCGCTCCAGTGGCGTCAAGCAAATTCACTCGATCGAGACGAAGAATCATTACTTTGAGGTGCAGATCTTCAGTCAAGTCATCAAGGAATCGTTGGGCAGCGCCAAAAAAGAGTGCGCCATCAAGTCGATAGATGCCAATGTGTTGGTGGAGAAGTTCAGCCTCTGTGCCATTATCGATGGCATCACTTCGTACTGATTCTGTGTGAACACTCGAGCTAGATGCAAGGGTGCGAAGGGCTAAGCCGGCTGCAAGTGCTATTCCAATTTCAACAGCGACAATCAAATCGAGTGCCACTGTCGCAAGCGCAGTAACAAGAAAAACTCCAGCATCACTTCGCGAAGATCGCAACAGTGCAAAAACAGTTCTGCGTTCGACCATGCGATAAGCAGTAACAAACAAAACGCCAGCGAGAGCAGCTAGTGGAATTTTGGAAAGCAGGCCGCTACCAGCGACAATTGCCAAAACCAAGACCAAGCTATGAAAAATTGATGAGATGCGTGTGCGAGCGCCACTACGAACATTGACTGCAGTTCGAGCGATTGCACCAGTAGCTGGCATACCTCCGAAGAATCCACTCGCTACATTCGCTAATCCTTGACCAACTAATTCTCGATCTGGATTTGATTTACTTTCATCACTCATGCCATCAGCAACACGGGCGCTTAACAAACTCTCTATGGCGGCGAGTGCTGCGACCGCAATGGCACTACTTAGCAACATCTTGATTGATGCGATATCCAGTACTGGCACTGCGAATTGTGGAAGTGCTGCTGGCAGTTCACCAATACGTGAAGTTTCAAGCTGCATAACTTCAGCGAGAACGGTTGCGGCAATCACTGCAATGATTGACGATGGAAGAGTGTGTCTGATTTTCATGATGATCAACATCACGGCGATGACAAATGCGACCAGCCCAAGAGCAATCACAGACTGTTGTGAATCAAAAATCTGAAAAGATTCGAAAGCGACAATGGCTGTGTTCTCGCCTGCTGGTTTGATGACATCGAGTGCGAGTGGAACTTGTTGCAGCGCAATTACCGTAGCGATGCCGACAGTGAAACCTTCGATGACCGGCCAAGGCAGATACATGACGGCTCGGCCAAGTCGGGCCACCCCCATTGCGATGACAACCACACCCGCCAAAATCGCAAGTGAATAGACCGCCCCTGGTCCGTATCTCTCGACAATCGGAACCAAAACCACAGTCATCGCGCCGGTTGGGCCAGATACCTGAACATGTGATCCACCAAAGACTGCGGCCACAATGCCAGCCACTATCGCGGTCACGATTCCCGCGGAGGCGCCTACCCCAGAGGTGACACCGAACGCGAGGGCCAGTGGCAGGGCGACAATTCCCACGGTGAGACCTGCCATGAGGTCAGGTTTCCAACTAGTTGAGGCAGCTGTGTAATCGCTGCGGGCAGGCAGCAGATCGCGCATAGTGGCAAGAAATGGTGATGATTTCATCACTTTCCTCCCTCTCGCCGCTATGAACTAGGTCTACCTAGTACTTAAAGGCTAGTCTCGACTCATGTACACGGGGATCAGAAATTTCATTGTTGTTGGCATTCTCACATTTGCCAGTGCGGTTTTTGGCATAACTGCACCTACCGCAGCCCACGTCGACCCAACTTCAGGGACACAGCAGGGCATACGCGCATCAGCACCTTTTGCGACCAAGGCAGCCCAAGTTGCGTCTGCTCGCAAGATGTTGAAGTCGCTGAAGAACACCAGCTATTCCAATCTGGACTACGACCGCGATGCCCAATTCGGTAATGGTTGGACTGATGTTGATGACAACAATTGTGAAACTCGTGACGATATTTTGAAACGCGATCTGACCAACGAAACTTTCGATGATCGATGTGTGGTTCGAAGTGGCATCTTGAAGGATCCATACACCGGAAAGAAGATCAACTTCCTGCGTGGAGTATCTACATCACGCAAAGTTCAAATCGATCACATCATTCCATTGCATCTTGCTTGGCAGTTGGGTGCTTCAAAATGGTCGCAAGGAAAACGTGTTGCTTTTGCAAACGATCCAGTCAACCTGATCGCAACTGATGGCCCTACAAATGGATCCAAGAGTGACTCTGGTCCCGAAGAATGGCTGCCACCACAAAAGAGTTATCGATGCACCTATGTCATTCGATTTATTCGAATTGCATATCTCTACAAAGTGGGTGTGACTAGCGCTAGCCGCGCTGCGATGACTTCTGTACTTAATACGTGCAAATCAGTGGTTGGAAATCCTGCAACCATGTCACCATTGCCGCCAAGTTTGTGGCGCTAGTTCGCGTTACATTAAATCCACGTCGTCAGCCACATATGTAGCTGCCAGTATGTGTAAGAAATGGTTTCACCTGTCCATAGCGGCAAGAAGAAGATCGACAGTGCGACAACCGCCACCATGAACCCGCCAACCATCAGGGAGCGGTTGAAACGAGTGCGCCCACCTGGATGAGATTCGCCGAGGATCTGGCCGAGACTTCGTGCGAGTGCCAGAACTACAAATGGCAACATCACAATCGAATAGAAACTGAAAACTGTGCGAGTCTGGAATAGCAACCACGGCGCCCAGCTGACGAGGAACATCACCACGATTGCCATGGCAACTGTGGATCGATGAACGAGTGCGTTCCACGCTTGATGCAATAAAGCCAGTGCGCCTGCCCACCAGATAAGTGGATTGCCGAGTGCAAGTACTTCAGCCGAGCATGGTCCAGAAGTGCAGCCGTTTTTACCTGTTTCGTAACTTTCGTAGAAGAAAGATGTTGGTCGAAGTTGAAGCGGCCACGTCCATGGGTTTGCGGAATAAGAATGTGCCGAACTCAACGAGACATGGAAATTCCACGCAGCTTGGTGATAGGCGAGCAAACTTCTCAATGCCTCCGGCAGCCACTGCACACCTTCGCCGGGATGAGTCTGCGCCCACGTTCGATCCCAGCCGCCATCAGTCAGCAACCAGCCACTCCATGATGCGATGTACACACCAAACAAGATCACGATGATGACTGGCAACCACGGCAAACTGTCGAAAACAAAAGCTCGCAGTACCGGGCGATCGTGTCCTTGTGACATTCGAGTTCGAGCTGTGAAAAACACAACCAACAATCCACTACCAACAACGAACCACAAGCCTGACCACTTAGTGGCAATGGATAAACCAAGAAAAAACGCAGCAACAATCAACCACGGTCTGAAACCGATTCTGGTTGCCGCACTTGCACCAGCCAGTTTTGCTTTTACGAAATCTCGGTCAACGACAACTGCTGCAAATCCCATCAACATACAAAACATCAATGTTTGGTCAAGCAATGCGGTGCGACTATGAACGATTGCCATTCCATCAATTGCCATCAATAAACCTGCGATGGCTGCAGTGAGTTCATGTTTGAACAACCGTCGTGCAGTGCGATGCACTACAACGACAGCGATGACTCCAAGCAGCGCAACCATGATGCGCCACCCAAATGGGTTGAGTCCAAAAAGTTGTTCACCGACACCAATAACCCATTTTCCAAAAGGTGGGTGCACTACGTAGGAAGCTTCGTTGAGCAAAATGTCGGTGCTGCCATCAAGCATTTTTTGGTCAGCGCCATCGACGGCTTTTTGTTCGTAGCCCGCACGAAACAAGCTCCAGGCATCTTTGACGTAATAAGTCTCGTCGAAAACCACCGCATGTGGGCGGGCAAGATCAGGTATGCGAAGGCCCGCAGCGATGAGGGCGAGCAAAGTGCTCTGCCACAAAGCCTGCGGCTTGCGAATCCACGTCATATGGTCATTGTGCCGTATGGCATGCAGCACAATGTGGCTGTGACGACTTCAGCATCCGGGCGACTCATTCTCGCTGCAACTCCGATTGGCAATATTGCTGATGCATCTCAACGACTCAAAGATGTACTCGCAACTGCAGACATCATTGCTGCTGAAGACACTCGGAAAGCCCTCAACCTCATCAAAGCGTTAGGCGTTACAACGTCGGGAAAATTGATCTCGTATTTCGATGCGGTTGAAAATGATCGCGTGCCACAGATCCTCACCGCACTGGAAAGCGGTCAAACGGTTGTGGTCATTAGTGATGCTGGAATGCCTACCGTGAGTGATCCTGGATATCGCATTGCACATGCAGCGGCGGCTGTTGGTCACACCATCACTGCTTTGCCTGGCCCTTCAGCGGTCACGACCGCTCTCGCCTTGAGTGGCCTGGCCACCGATCGGTTCTGCTTCGAAGGTTTCCTCTCGCGCAAGGCAGGGGAGAGAGATTCCCAACTTTCCGAACTAGCCTCAGAGCGCCGCACGATGGTGTTTTTCGAAGCCCCTCATCGCATTGGAGCCACGACTGCTGCCATGGCTAAGGCCTTCGGTGCCGAGCGGCCAGCAGCCCTCTGTAGAGAGATCTCGAAGACGTATGAAGAGGTTATTCGGGGTTCGATTGGCGACATCGCCAAACGCTGTGAATCTGAAGTTTTGGGCGAGATAACCGTGGTGGTGCAAGGGTCACTGGCCACCGCAGAAGTCAGCGATGAGGAGCTCATTGCGGCGGTTAATTCCCTGATGGAGCAGGGGTCTGACCGTAAGGCTGCTATTGCGGATGTGGCTGCTCGCCATGCGATTGCCAAGCGTCGCGTATTTGATGTCATGGTGGCTGCCAAGAAGGCTCTCTGAGCAGTTTGGGCTGAAAGCCTGCAGGGGTTTCGGCCCTAGAATTAAGCCTATGTCTGCCTCGGAAAAAGCTTTTTATCTCACTACGCCGATTTACTATGTAAACGATGCGCCACACATTGGCCACGCCTACACAACCACCGCTGGTGACGTTCTCACCCGCTGGCATCGGCAACGTGGTGAAGCCGTGTGGTTCCTCACCGGAACTGACGAGCATGGCCAGAAAGTTATGCGCACCGCCGAGGCCAATGGCACTCATCCTCAGGAGTGGGCAGATCGCTTAGTCGAATCAGCGTGGTTACCAGTACTCGACACCATTGATGCCGCTAACGACGATTTCATTCGCACCACCCAACCTCGTCATACCGAACGGGTGCAGCGATTTTTGCAGCGCCTCAAAGATGCTGGCCATATCTATGAAGGTTCCTACGAAGGCCCATATTGTGTTGGTTGCGAAGAGTTCAAACTCGAAGGTGACCTCATCGATGGCACTGACAAATTTGCGGGACAGAAATGCTGTCCTGTGCATTCATCGCCTGTAGAGATTATTTCTGAAACCAACTGGTTCTTCCGACTCTCCGCATATACCGATGCGTTGATTGCGCACTACGAACAAAATCCACAAGCCATTCGTCCACAATCTGCATACAACGAAGTTCTTTCATTCTTGCGCAGTGGACTCAACGATCTTTCAATCTCACGAAGCACATTCGACTGGGGTATCCAAGTTCCATGGGATCCATCACAAGTTGTGTATGTCTGGTTTGATGCATTGCTCAACTACGCGACCGCTGTCGGGATTGATGATCCTGCCGGTAGTGAAGGTGCTGAGAAGTTTGCAAAAACTTGGCCAGCAGATGTGCATCTTGTCGGTAAAGACATTTTGCGTTTCCACGCAGTGATCTGGCCAGCAATGTTGATGGCAGCAGAAGTTGAGCTTCCTAAATGTGTTTTCGCACACGGTTGGTTGCTCGTTGGTGGCGAGAAAATGAGTAAGTCAAAACTCACAGGTATCGCACCTTCAACCATTGTGGATCATTTTGGTTCAGATGCTTTCCGCTACTACTTTATGAAAGCCATTCAGTTTGGCCAAGATGGTTCGTTCTCTTGGGAAGATATGTCTGCTCGTTACACCGCAGACCTTGCAAACGGTCTGGGCAATCTCGCGTCACGATCTGCAGCGATGGTTGGCAAATACTGCGATGGAGTTTTGCCGGCACCGGGTGCGCTCACAGATGCAGAACATGATCTCCAAAAGCTATTGGTTAAAACTGTTGAAACTGCAGATGCCGCAATTCTCGAACTTGATTTCGCAACAGGAATCAATGCGGTTAAAGAGTTCATCGATGCGATCAACTTGTACGTGACAGTCCAAGAGCCTTGGAAAGTTGCTAAGTCTGATGATGCAGCGAGTGTTGAACGCGTCAACACGGTCTTGTACACAATCGCTGATTGTTTGCGTGCTGTCGCAATTTTGTATCACGCTGTGATGCCGAAAGCCACAGAATCTATGTGGGAGCAGCTAGGTGCTGAAGCCTCACTTGGTGCACTTGCGACTCAACGCATTCAAGATGCAGCCGCGTGGCAGGTGCTCCCAGCTGGAAGTGTCATCACCAAGGGTGAATCACTATTCCCGCGCTTGGCAGAGGAAGCGGCTGTCTAATCGTGACTCGCGAACCACTGCGTAACCGCTCGGATTGGGATCCCAACAAAAAGCGGGAACTTGATCTACCTCCAGCTCCAGAGCCACTTCCGATTTCGGTTGTTGATTCGCACTGCCATTTAGACATTAAAGATGGCGATGCTTACCTCAGCGTCGAAGAAGCTTTAGCGATGGCTGCGGAAGCGGGCATTGATCGCGTGGTTCAGGTTGGAGTAGATGTCGAGAGCTCTCAATGGTCGGTTGAAGCTGCACATACTTTCACCAATGTTTTAGCGACTGTTGCGCTCCACCCGAACGAAGCTCCACGAATTGCTGCAGAACATGGACGTGCTGCACTTGAGCAAGCAATTGAAGAAATCGCACGCCTAGCAACAGATCCGCGGGTGCGTGCCATCGGTGAAACCGGACTGGACTTCTTCCGAACCGAGGCGGATGGTCTTGCGGTTCAGGAGGAAAGTTTTCGACGTCACATTCAGATTGCAAAAGACAACAAAAAAGCATTAGTCATTCATGATCGCGATGCACATGATGATGTGGTTCGTGTGTTGTTGAGTGAAGGTGCTCCCGACAAAGTTGTTTTCCATTGCTTCTCTGGAGATTCTTCATTAGCTCAGGTCGCAGCTGAACATGGGTGGTATTGCTCATTTAGTGGCACTGTTACATTTAAGAATTCGCAGGGAGTTCGCGATGGCCTGTCACTTTTGCCGCAAGAATTAATCCTG